>JBEEHC010000061.1:0-8277 GCA_041167205.1 Verrucomicrobiota bacterium | reverse complement strand
ACACAGTTCGGCAAACCTATCCTGTAACCACCGCTCCAGCTCACTCACCCAGTCTCTTTCCATCGCTCCTTGTTCGCCCCTCGTGATTCGTTACTGATGCTCTCTTAATAACTCAAGGGTGGAGAAGAGCGAAACGCCAGCACCAATGCGGCCAGAATTGGAAAGGATACTAACGCAGATCGAATTCCGAGCGCCAGAAGCTTGTTCGGCAGCCCGATCGGGATCAAGGCAGGAACAGGAGCAAAGGCCAGCAACACCGCACTGGTAAGCGGAAGCTCAGCAAAGAAATAGCCGCTAACAAGCAGCGCGCCCAGGAGCAATGAAAACACCGGCACAATCCCTCGGCCCAAGGGAATTTTGAGAGCAGTGAAAACCAGGCTGCCGAAAACAGCTGCGCCCAGGACCGCTGCGAATTGACCTAGCAACATGCTGCCCGATAGCATCAGGGCGCCAAAGGTTCCCGCGCAAGTGATCAGGAGAAAGGCCGGAATTTCGACGGCTGTCGCAGGTCGCCGCACCAGGGCATCCAGAATCATGGCGAGTAACAAGAGAGCGCACACGAGACCCGCCACCCAGATCCAGCCCTCGCTCAGCGACCAGCTATATTGAAATTTCGGCTGGAGTAGCAACCGCAGCGCTCCTCCGGAAACCAGAGTAAAGATGAGCCCGCGAATCCAAGCCTTTGTTGGCAACGCTCCACAGAACGCCCCGAGAACCGCGGCCACCAAGGCAAAGCAGGGCAACCAGTTGGTTGTGTCCGTGGGCGGAAAACGCATCCAGCCTGTGATCGCCAGATGCCCCGACAAATAAGCTAGGCCAATGGCCAGAGGACCGAGTGCCCCTCGCGCCCGCTCCTTTCCCCAATAAAACGCAAGGCCGCAAACGCCCGCGGCCACCATCATCGCCATGATGGCCCCGGGTAAGATCTGCTTGAGCAGAAACATCCGGCTTAAACGCCAAGCTGCGAAATTGAAGTTATTGCTTAACGCCTTCCAGGCTCAGGATAATGTTTACGTCGTCACCCAGAGGGCCGGTCATAAACTTCATGTCGTAATCGCTCCGCTTGATGGTGAATCGCGTCTCGCCGCCGCCTCTCGTCTCACCCTGTCCTCCTTTGCCGTCGGCGCCTTTCTTGAAGTCAACCGTAATCGGCTTGGTCACGCCGTGGATGGTGAGATCGCCACTGACCTTGTAGCTGTCGCCAGTGCCTTCGATTTTGGTGCTCTTGAAGGTAAGCGCCGGGAATTGTTTCGCGTTGAAAAAGTCCGGGCTCTTGAGATGTTGATCGCGCTTCTCGTTCCGCGAATCCAGGCTTTCAACCGGCACGCTCAGCTCGACCGAGCTTTTCGAAGGCTCCGCGGCGTCGAAAGTCACGGTGCCGGAGATCTGTTTAAAATCGCCATAAAAGTCGGTGACGCCGAAGTGTTTTATGCTGAAGACGACGGAGGAATGAACTGGATCGACCTTGTAGGTATCGGCCCCATACGCGGAAAGCGCGAACGCAAGCGAGCAGAGGATGCCGGTGAAGATAAGTTTGGATGGTTTCATATTGGTTGGTTGGTTTCTTTGTCTGTCTGCGTTTTGACTATGGTTGAGGTCAACGTTCTCGGCAATGCGGCGGCTGGTGATTCCCGCACTTTGCAGGGTCCAATTGCCGGCCTGCCCTCCTGTTTCGAATGATCGTCAACCTTGCGTTTTTGTAATGATACAACGCGTGACATCCGTCCAGTCGCTGCTAGCGTCTGAAAACCAAAAGTTCTTACGTTCTCCGGGTAAGCAAATAGAAATCCTCCTATGAAAAAAACAAAATCCGCTTCGCAATCCGCCTTCTTCAACCTGCGCCTCCTCCTCAGTTTTGCTCTTTGCCTGGCCGGCCTCGCGCTGGCCCTGTTCGCGTTTGGCGTTTTTTCGGGCGTGTCGGCCCAGGCCCAGGCCTTAAAGCCGGATGCCCTTCAGGTCGGCGTCTCGTATCACAACGACGTCTCACAGCCGCTGCGCGATATGCCCTCTGCGACCGGCCCGGAGCGAAAGGACGAGCGCGAGGCCAACGAAAACCCCAAGGTGCCTTATCGGCATACAGACAGTCTGGACCCCGTCATCCAGAACAGCCACGTTTCAGCGCTGGATTTGGTGGCGCCCGATTTGCCCACGCCGCTCCTCAACTTTGACGGCATTCCTTTCCCCGGCGTTGGTTGCAACTGCGCGCCGCCCGACACCAACGGGGCCGTGGGGCAAACCCAGTACGTGCAAATTGTGAACGAGGGCTATCAAGTCTTCAACAAGGCCACTGGGAGTTCCGTCCTCGGACCAAAGAGCATCGCTTCCGTCTGGACCGGCTTTGGCGGACTCTGCGAAACGAGCGGACATGGCGATCCCGTGGTGCTCTATGATCATCTGGCCAATCGCTGGCTTATCAGCCAATTCGCCGGCGCGGCTGGTCCGATGACTGACGAGTGCGTCGCCGTTTCCACGACCGCCGATGCCACCGGCGCTTACAACCGCTACGGCTTCCACCTTGGGACCAATTTTTTCGACTATCCCCACCTGAGTGTCTGGCCCGATGGCTACTACATGAGCATGAACGTGTTTAACGCCGCGGGGACTGCATATCTGGGTCCTCAGCCTTTTGCTTTCAATCGCGCGAACATGCTGGCGGGCTTACCGGCTACCTTCATTAGTCCGGTTGGACCTTTAGGCGGCTCAATCGATCCATTCTTACCCGCGGATCTCGACGGCCCGACGTTGCCTCCCGCCGGTGCACCCAACACTTTCGTCGGATTCCCGGGCCAGACCTCGTCTCAGAATTACACCACGTATCATTTTCATGTGGACTTTACCACACCGGCGAATTCCACCTTCACCACCTTTGCTACTCCCCCGGCTGCTGGCTACACGGCGCTCTGTCCCACCACCCGCGCCTGCGTGCCACAAAAGGGCGTCTCCGCGTCGAGTAACCTCGATGGTATCGGCGACCGCCTGATGTTCCGGCTGGCTTACCGAAATTTTGGCGATCATGAATCGGTGGTCGGGACCTATAGCGTGAGTGCAGGCGGTGTGGCGGCACTGCGTTGGTTCGAACTGCGCAACGTCACGGCCGGACCCGTCACCGTGTTTCAGCAGAGCACCTATCAGCCCGATACGACCTGGCGCTGGATGGGCAGTGCGGCCATGGATGGACAGGGAAATCTTGCCGTCGGCTTTAGCGCCTCGAGTGCTACCATTAACCCTCAGCTTCGCTATGCGGCGCGGCTGGCGACCGATCCGTTGAACACTCTGGCTCAGGGTGAGGCGCATCTGTTCGATGGCGTTGGCAGCCAGAGCGGCACCGGCAACCGGTGGGGCGATTACAGTTCGCTAACTGTTGATCCCGTGGACGACAGCACCTTCTGGTTCACCAGCGAATACTATACCACGACCGCCACGTTCAACTGGCGCACGCGCATCGGCAGCTTCAAAGTGGCATCTTCGGCGCCAACCCCAACGCCTACTCCTGCGGCAACCCCTATAGCCACACCCACCCCGGCAACTACAGCGACACCTACTCCTGCGGCAACACCTACACCTACTCCGGTAGCCACGCCCACGCCCACTCCAGTACCGACGGCAACGCCAACACCAACGCCCGTGGCAACGCCCACACCGACCCCTACTCCGTCGCCGGCACCTAACTACTCGCTTTCGATCAGTCCATCGTCGGTAAGCGTGCCCCGCGCCGGCGGAACCGCCACCTATACCGTGACGATTACGCGCACTGGGGGATTCAATTCGCCAGTCACGTTCACCATTAGCGGGCTTCCGTCCGGCACAACTCCGACCTTCACTCCCAATCCGGCTTCGGGCAACACATCCACGCTAAGCGTAACGGTCAGCTCTTCCACCCGCCGCGGAACGTATCCTTTCACGGTCACCGGCAAAGGGGGAACCCCGATCTTGACGAGAACTGCGACGGCGACGCTGGTTAAGACAAGAAATTAGTAGACGTCAGGCCCAGGGAAGCTCGTTCGCTAGGTTGACGGCCGACTGCCAGGTCGGCCAATATCTCCTTGCCGCGTTCATCGTCACCCGTTTACGATGCATGACATCTGCCGCGGGACGGGCTAGCCCTTTGGTCGCCGTGGAGTCTTATGTCACAGGGACGCACTCCTCTTTTTCGCAAGTTGATGCAGACGGTGCGGCAGGCGCACTGGCTTAACCATAATCCGCGACACCGCACGCTCTTCTTCGAGGCGCGGGATGCTTCGCGGGTCTCCCGGCGTGACTTCGTGCGCTTGCTCAGTGCGGCTGGTCTGCTTACTGCCGCTGGAGGACTGGCGCCGCGCTTCGCGCGGGGAGGTGAGACCCCAAAACTGAGCGTCAGTGGCCGTGATCCGGTGGCTATCCTCGGCGCGGGGCTCGCGGGACTGACGGCGGCTTATCGTTTGTCTCAGGCCGGCATTCCCTGCGAAATTTTCGAAGGCAGCGAGCGGACGGGTGGCCGCATTCTGACCAAGCCTAACTTTAATAAAGACGCGATGTTTTGCGAACTGGGTGGAGAGCTGGTGGACACAGATCATGCTGACTTGATCGCACTGGCAGGCGAGCTCGGGGTCGAAATCCAGGAACTCAAAGGCGGGGACAAAGGCGTCGATCTCTACTTCTTCGGCGGAAAGCACTATACCGATGAGCAGCTTATTCCGCTCTTCCAACCGTTCGCGAAAAAGCTGGCGGCGGACTTCGAAGGCATCTACGACGCGGAAGAAAACTTCACCGCAAAAGCACGCAAGTTCGACAAGCTTAGTCTGGCTCAGTATTTAGCTGAGGCTGGCAGGGGAGTGGAGAAATGGGTCGTCGATTTGTTGCGCGTGGCTTATACCATCGAATACGGCCGTGACGCCGGGGAGCAGTCGTCCCTTAATCTCATCGCCTTGTTGAAGGCGGATACGAGCGAGGGCTTTAAAGTCTTCGGCGATAGCGACGAATCGAAGCGTATCAAGGGCGGCAGCAGCACGCTGCCGAATACCTTGGCGAAAGTGCTCGAGGGGAAGGTCAAGATCAACGAGGGCTATCGGCTCGTGAGTATGGCGCAGGCTGGTCCGAACATGACACTGAGCTTCGCTACTGAAGGCGGTTCCAAGTCTGTGAAATTTAATCGCGTCATCTGCACACTTCCATTCACCATGTTGCGACAGGTGGAAGGGATTAAGGTGCTGGCGTTGGGCCAGAAGAAACAAGAAGCTATTGCCCAGCTAGGTTACGGCAATAACGCCAAGGTCATGTATGGCTTCACTGAGCGCTGGTGGCGCAATCCCGCCGCTAGACTGCCGGCGCCGAGCAACGGCAGCATCTTTACCGATCTGCCGCTGCAATGCACGTGGGAGAGCAGCCGCGGTCAGCCTGGGGCAAGCGGCATTCTCACCAACTTCCTGGGCGGCGCCGGAGCGAAGCCGTTTACCACCGAGCGTTTCGATAAATTCCGCGAAGAGCTCAATCGAATATTCCCGGACATTACCGGGAAGTTCGACGGCCAGCGCGCTCTGATGAACTGGCCCGAATACAAGTTCACCCGCGGCAGCTACACCTGCCCCCTCGTCGGCCAGTACACGACTCTGCTCGGAGTTGCGGGAGAACCAGAGCTCGACGGACGCCTTATTTTCGCGGGAGAACACACCAGTGGCGAGTTTTCGGGATTCATGAACGGCGCGGTCCAATCCGGCAACCGCGCCGCCAGAGAGATTCTCGAGCCAAAGAAGACCAGGTTGTCCAAGGCCGCATGAACTCGGGAGCTCATTCTGGTCGCGACGCGCGAATGTAGTAGCGATGAAGACTCCATTTACATTAGGCGTTGTCGGTCATTTTGGGCTGGCGGTGCGCGATCCGAAGAAGAGCGCGAAATGGTTCGAACGCGCGCTGGGTCTAAAGAAGCAGTTTGAGTTCGACGGTGGCATCGCGGTCGGTAACGAAAACGTCACGATCGCGCTGCACAAAGGCAAACCTTCGCCGCAAACACTCGGTCACATGTCATTCCATTTGCCGAACATGACGGCGTTGCGGAAGGCGCTCGCTCATCTCAAAAAGTGCAAGGTGGAACTCGAGGATCCGGGAGAGGAGATTGGTCCCGAAGCGCCAGGCTCAAGGCACATGGGGCTCTGGTTCCGCGATCCCGATGGTTACCGCTGGGAATTTAGCGTCCAGGGCGCCGAGGAGTAGAAGGCAGAGAAGATGGCACGAGAATCTTCCAGCTGCCGCTTCAGCTCCAGGGCCCAAACCGTCCGCTCTTCAAATTCGCTCCGTAAATTAGCGAGAGCCGCGCGTGCTCGCTCGGTCTCGGCATCCGCCCCCTGTGCCCACGCGGTCCGTTCGGCAATCTGCGCTTCCAAATCGACGATGAGGTCACGCTTTTCGACCAACTCTTTCTCCAGGGACAGCGCCCACTCAGTTCGTTCCGCGACTCGGGCCTCGAAGCCGGCGATCACCGCTCGCGCGCCCGCTAAATCCTCGTCGAGCGTCTTGGCCCAAGCGGTGCGATCCGCCACCTTCGCCTCCAGATCGGCGAGGAGATCACTTTTCTCGCCCAATTCTTTCTCCAGGGACAGCGCCCACGCAGTTCGTTCCGCCACCCGTGTCTCGAGGCTGGCGATTACCGCTCGCGCACCCGCTAATTCCTCGTCGAGCGTCTTGGCCCAAGCGGTGCGATCCGCCACCTTCGCCTCCAGATCGGGCAGCAGTCTTCGCGCACGAGTCAATTGTTCGTCCAGCCCAACGGCCCATTCGGTGCGGGACACAGCGTCGTCGTGCAGATTGGTCAGGAAGTCCTGGACGATTTCCTTTTGCCATGCGGCGCGATCTGTTTGCGTCTCCGAATTGTTCTGCTCGGCGGCCGATGGTCCCATCAGAAACGGCGCCACGGCGTCGCACAGAGTAGAATCGAACACCACTGGCCGCCGCGCGCCGTAGACGTCGAGCGCATCGTCCTTATAGCTGTTCGCGGCCCACTCCGCGTCGATCGAATCTTCCTCCAGAAGACGCCGGACCCGATGTGTGTGCCAGCCATCGTCTGGTGGTCGCCGGGCGGCTTCGAGGCGCTGGCTGTGCGCCGCTTTTAGCACGAGCGTATCGCGCGATCGGATTGGCGCGTGCAGGCAAACAAGCTCTGTCGTAGTGACTGCTTCTGCCGCCAGCTGGGCAGCGCTGTGATTTCCCGTGCCAATCTCCAGCTTCATGGAAGCCCGGCTGATCCACTTCGGCGCATACATGGCCTCGACATATCCGATCGCTTGCGCCTCGACCAAGTCTCGTCCGTGATCCGGTGGACCGATCATCCGCGGGGCGCGCCGCGTTATTGTCCGGAGTGCTTCCGGACTTCGCTTCGATTGCTCCCGTGCCTGGATGTAATGGATCACTTGCGCCCGCAGTGCTCCGGCCTTTGTGCTGGCCAGCACCTCCCGAAACGCACAACCGGGCGCATACCAGAACTCATCCGCGTCGAACGGAACGATCCAGTCCGCGCCAGCTCGGAAAGCCTCTTGCGCCAGGCCGGTCGTCAGCTCCGCTTGCTGAAATTCCCCTTCGTGGCGGCTCCAGCGGATGCGATCGTCAGCCTGTGCCAGTTGCTCCAGGATTTTGTCTGTTCCGTCGGAAGAGGCATTGTCGAGGACCAGCACGCCATCCAGTCCTAGCTGGAGATGATACCGAATAGTGATGGCAACGATGTCCGCTTCGCCCCGTACCAGCATCGCGCCGAAAACCTTCATGTCCGCGTGAACGGAGCTATGGAATTACATCGATTGCAAGTGACTTTGCGAGCGCCTTTGGCCACTCTCCGGCTTAGCATGAACAGCAACGTCACGAGAGTTTGGCCTCCGTGAGTACGGCACCCGTTCAGCTCGAAGTAAACTCTTACTGGGGCGGCGGCCCGCTGACCCGGCTCGAACTCGTTTGTCTCTCTTCGTTCGTCCAGAACGGCGCCCGCTACAATCTCTACACGTATGACGAACCGCGCGGCGTGCCCGAGGGCGTCACGGTGCGCGACGCCAGCGAGGTCCTGCCGCCGGAACGAATGTTTCGCTATCCTGCCGGGACGCTCAATGAAGGCAGTCTGTCGGGCTTCTCGAATCTATTCCGATACACTCTGCTCCAGCGCAACGGAGGGTGGTGGGTGGACACCGATGTTTGTTGCCTCCGTCCTTTCGAGACGGACCGGGACGAACTCTACGTGCGCGAGGAGACGCAAAGTGGGGAGTTCTTCGTCGCGTCGTGCATTTTTCGGGCGTCGTCCACCAGCGGCGTTTTGCAACACTG
>JBEEHC010000060.1:0-8022 GCA_041167205.1 Verrucomicrobiota bacterium | reverse complement strand
GGATTCGTTGTCTGCGCGTAGGTCCAGCCGGTAAAGACCGCCGCGGTTCCCAGGATCGCGGTCTGGTCATAGGTCGTAATCGGCAATCCGACGGAACTGAGGGTCAAAGTCCCGTCGAGATCGAGATGGTAGAGACCAATCGAGAACAGCTGCATGATCTCACGGGCGTAGTTTTCGTTAGGTATCCTTGTGCCGGAGGCTTTATCGTTCTTCAACATGTCGAGGAACGAGCCCATCGCCGGATTCAACGTGATGTCCTCGAGCAGTTGCCGGTAGTTCCCGAAGGCGTCTCTGACCAGCACGTCATAGTAGGCGGGAAGCGCGCCAGGCTGGTTGCCCAGGTTCTTGGCGGAATTGGAAACCACCAAGATTTCGCTCAAGGCGAAGGCAACTCGCTGCCTCAACTGGTCGGGGGCGGAAATTGCGTACGTCCACCACGCGTCGTTCGTTTGGGTGATGGTTGGCGGGTTAACTCCCGACGCATCCACGAATGCGAGATGCGAAGAAATTGGCGCCGTGAACTGCTGGTTTAGGTATGCGTCGAACCCCTGGCTTTGGACGGAAGTAATCAGCGCATCGGTCGCGCCAAAAGTTGCTTGCGAAAGAAAGCGGCCTGCATCGGCCGCTGTGGGCGTGCCTGATGGAAGCGGCGGCGCGGGCGTCGGCACCGGCGCGACTTGCCCGCCGGTCTGGAGGTGGAAGAAGCCAGAAATCTCTCCCGACGGATAGGCCGCGGTGTGAATACTAAAATAGAGTTGGCCAGCCCTTAGCGCAGCGATGATGTCGGCCACGGTAAAACCTCCAACCGGAGTGAAAACCCACAGATACGTCCCATCGGCCTGCGGAATTGCCGAACTGACGTTGAACAAGAGAGTGCCATCCGCGGCGTAAATCTGCATGCCGGTGACCGGCCCGGTAAGGTTTGAAAAATCGAAGGAAAAAATCGCGGAGGCTGCGTCACCCGAAAGGCGCAAGCTCGCAGTGCCGAATCCAGGTGAATTGGCGGCTCCCTGCGGACGCAGCGTAGTCAGATAGAGCGTCGATCCATCAGCCTGCGGCGGCTGGTCGAGATCGTACATTTCGATCAGGCCAATACCGGTGGTACTTCCGACGCCGCGCACGATAGCCGTGTAACTGCCAGGAGCTAACGTTGCGACGATTGCCGGTTCGCGATCATCAGTTGGCGCGAGGGTGCTGGCGTTAATCTCGGCTTCCTGCGCACTGCGCCAATTATCATTCATCGTCATGAGCGCGCCGTTCCCGTCGTGCAGTTCGAGTACTGGATCCATCAGCCGGCCTGCGAGCGGAGCGCCGCTCAGATTGAGGGAGGGCCCTCTTGTGCGGATGATCACTCTCTTGGGCGCATCGCCGCTAAGGATAAAACCACCAATCATGACGTTATCGCCGGCAAGGACGTGGCCGCGGGTGGAGATATTTCCCAGGCGCGCCGTGGGAGTTCCAGTATCCAAATCGTAAACTTCGACGATCGCGACTCCCGTCGCGTTGTTCGCTCCGCGCACGACCACGGTGTAGCCGCCGGTGGCGAGCGTCGTAATTAACACCGCATCACGATCGTCCCCGGGCGCCATTCCGGCGGCAATGATCGCGGCCTGTTGGGAAGTGCGCCAGTTGTCGTTCGACGCGATCAACGCGCCGGTCCCGTCGTGCAACTCGAGCACCGGATCGCTCAGGGCGCCAGGCACCGGAAGCGACGGTCCAATGGCGCGCACCGCCACCGTCTTCTGGCCCGTGCCATAAATGATGAAGCCGCCAATCAGGACGTTGTCGCCGGTCTCGACGACCATGCGTGTTGAGATATTGACCGCGCTCGAGATGGCATGAGCCGATGCGGCAAACAAACACAACGCGGCCACTGCTGCCGCCGAACGCCCCGCGGATTGAAACAAACGCCTCATAATATTAGAGCCGCTGCCGCAGGAGAGCCTCAGCTTGCTGAGGAGGCAAAGGATTCTGGATGAAAACATGAGCAGGAATTGAACCACTTTGTCGGTGGCTTTTCCCGAATATCTCCGGCCACAATTCGAGGAAATACTGCGATGAAACACCAGATGCGGGCAGAAGTCGCGCTTTTTATCCACCGCTCCTATGCTTAGATTGCTTCAGCTTTCCCATGCCGACCGCAAAAAAAACCGAACCCGGACAAAATTTCGAAGGCGCGATGGATCGGCTGGAGGAGATCGTAGAACAAATGGAGTCTGGTAAAATGATGTTGGAAGAGCTCATTGTGCGCTACGAAGAAGGTATGAAGCTGGTGAAGGTTTGTCAGGAACGCCTGGCCAGCGCAGAGCAAAGAATTGAAATCATCACCCGGAATAATGCAGGCAAGCCCATCGTAAAGGATTTCGAACCGACGGTTGAAAAAGAGGGCGCTGCAAAATCGGGCGAAAAAAGAGAAAACGCGAATGACGAAGTCAGACTCTTCTGAGACAACCAGCCCCACCCGCCTGCTCGATGGCATCCATTCTCCGGCGGACGTGAAAGCGTTGCGCGAGCAGGATCTGCCGCAGCTCGCACAGGAAGTGCGCGAGGAGCTGATAAAGGTTTTGTCGCAAACCGGCGGCCACCTCGGTCCGAACCTAGGCGTGGTGGAGCTGACGATCGCCCTGCACCGCGTCTTCGAAACACCTAAAGACAAATTTGTCTTCGACGTCAGCCATCAGGGTTACGTCCACAAGATGTTTACCGGCCGCCTCGACCGTATTGCCACGATGCGGCAATACCAGGGATTGAATGGCTTTTTGCTCCGGACCGAGAGCGAACATGATTGCTACGGCGCGGGACACGCCGGCACGGCCTTGTCCGCGGGGTTGGGAATGGCGGTCGGCCGCGATCTTCGCGGCGGAAATGAGAATGTCGTCGTGGTCGCTGGCGATGCCGCCTTCACTTGCGGGATAAGTTACGAGGCGCTCAACAACGCGAAGTCCCAAACGCGGCGCTTCATTGTCGTGTTGAACGACAACGAATGGTCCATTGCCAAGAACGTTGGCGCGATCGCCAGTTACCTGAACAATATCGTCGCGAATCCGACTTACGCTGGTCTTCATGACAAGGCACGGCGTTTCATCGAAGCGGTCGCGGGCCGCGGCGCGGTCGAGTTCGCTCACAAAGTGGAGGAGGGCGTGAAAAATTTGCTCCTGCCCAGCGTGATCTTCGAGGAGCTCGGCTTGCGGTATTATGGCCCCATCGACGGCCATGACATCCCCCTGCTCACGAAAACATTCGAGTTTCTCAAGAGCCAGGACGAGCCGGTCCTCCTCCACATTCTGACCAAGAAGGGAAAAGGCTACCAACCGGCGATCGCCAAACCCGACAAATTCCACGGTCTCGGAAAATTCGCCCCCGATACGGGTGAAACCGCGGCCGCCGCCACGCCAACCTATTCGGAGCTCATGGGCAAAACGCTGGCGAAATTTGCCGATTCAAACCAAAAAATCGTCGCGATCACCGCTGCCATGCCGAGTGGAACGGGTCTCGGGTTTTTCCAGGCCCAGCATCCAACGCGTTACTTCGACGTCGGAATTGCCGAGGAACATGCGGCGCTTTTTGCCTGCGGTCTGGCCACGCAGGGCCTGAAGCCGTTTCTGACCATTTACTCGACCTTCATGCAGCGCGCTTACGACATGATCATTCACGACATCGCGCTCCAGAACCTGAACGTCGCGCTTTGCATGGATCGCGCCGGGTTGAGTGGAGACGATGGTCCGACCCATCACGGACTCTTCGATATCGGCTATCTAAGGCACGTCCCCAACTTCGTTCACATGCAGCCGAAGAATGAAGATGAATTCGTCGACATGCTCTGGACAATCGCCAACTACAATTCCGGGCCAATCGCCATCCGCTACCCGCGTGGCCCAGGCACAGGCGCCGTCCCGAAGGAATCTCCCAAACTGCTTGAAATTGGCAAAGCCGAGGTCGTGCAACACGGTCGCGAAGTGGCCATTTTTGGATTGGGTAACATGTTCGAAGTAGCGGAGGAAGCAGCGCGCAAGCTGGAAGAGAAAGGCATTTCTGTTGCGCTCGTCAATCCGCGTTGGATCAAACCGCTCGACACGGGAACGCTGGAGTTTTTTGCGCGCGGCGTTGACGTCATCTGCACGATCGAGGACCACGTTTTACACAACGGCTTCGGCTGCGCCGTGATGGAGCATCTGCACGGCCAGATGATCAATACGCCGGTGGTGCGGATTGGCTGGCCCGACCAGTTTGTCGAACACGGCACAATTCCGATCCTTCGGAAGAAGCATGGCATTACGGCGGACGCGTTGGTGGAAAAGGTCCTTCCGCTTCTGAAGCGGAAAGACGCGAAAGCACACTCGAGCGCCGCGTGAACGTCGAGAAATCGACGCGCGGCCGCTCATGGTCAGGCAGATGAGTGCTATCGAAACACGCGGTCTCACGAAGATTTACCGGACGTACCGGAAGGAGAGCGGACTCCGGGGTTCAATCAAAGGACTCGTTAGGCGCACATATGATGAAATCCGCGCGGCGGATGACGTCACGTTTGCCATCGAAGAAGGAGAGCTGGTCGGGTTCCTCGGTCCGAACGGCGCCGGCAAGACCACCGTCCTGAAGATGCTTTCCGGGCTGCTGAATCCCAGCTCGGGCGAGGCGCGTGTCCTCGGTTTCGTCCCGTGGGAACGGAGCAATGAAATGAAGCGCCAGTTCAGCCTGGTGATGGGACAAAAAAATGCGCTCTGGTGGGACTTGCCCGCGCAGGAATCGCTCGAGCTCAATCGCGCGATCTACGGAATCGAACGCGACCGTTTCAAAAAAGTAGTCGGCGGCTTGAGTGAGCTCCTGGATGTCCAGGACAAGATGAACGTGATGGTGCGCGAGCTTTCGTTAGGCGAGCGCATGAAGATGGAATTGATCTCGGCGCTCATCCACGAGCCCCGCGTCCTTTTCCTCGATGAGCCGACCATCGGTCTCGATGTGGTGAGCCAGAAGCGCGTTCGCGAATTCCTGCGGCTCTACAACTCCGAGCACAAGATTGTAACCATGCTGACGAGTCATTACATGCAGGACATTGAGGAGCTCTGCGATCGCGTCATCATTATCGATCACGGCAAGATCTTTTTTGATGGACCGCTCAATTCCATCATCGATCGATTCTCGGGATACAAAATTATCAGCCTGACTTTTCAGGAAGCCAGCCAAAGGGATTTCTCGTTATTAGGCGAAGTCATCGCGCAGACGCCGATTTCCGTGCAGTTGAAGGTGCCGCGCGCCAAGGTGACTGAAACCTGCCGTCAGGTACTCGAGGGATGCGCCGTGATCGATATCAATGTCCAGGAATTGCCCGTCGAAGAGGTCATCCGCCAGCTTTTCGGCGAACGCACTACCTTGCGCAACTCAGCGGACACTGTCGCTTCAGCCAGCGCAAACAACTGAGCGTTACCGGCGATAAAGCGCCTGCTTCAACTCTTGGACGTAGGCCGGATTCAATTCGAACGCTGTCACCGGCATTTCAGCGATCTGCACCTCTTCGCAAAACGGAATGCTTTCGACGTATCCGGCCGACATCAGGCTATTGAGCGTGTCGGTCACGTCTTCGACCTCCATGTGGGTGCAATCCTGAATTTCCGCGCCCATCATGGCTTCGGTGAAGCCAATTGACCGTACAACTGTCGCCTCGCGACCGCTGAGTTTGATGTGACGCATGCCCTTTTTTCTGAGCAGCTTCCATACCGGCTTCCAGTCGCGGGTTTATCGTTCGAATCCGCAGCTCGGAAGGACGCTTTCCGTCATACCGATGCCGAAATTCGGGTAATGAGGCTCCCATCCGAGAGCTCGCAGCTTCTTGTTAGATACTCGCTTGTTGCTGTCTCCACGTCTTCGCGCGGCAGCGGCTTTCCCAGGGGGCAATGACCGCCGGAAGTGCGCGCTCAGCCACTGGTAAGCGTCGCGCGCGAGGATCGGTTGATCATCCACCACATTATAGATCTGGCGCCCGAGATCAGCTCGCCGCTCCGCCAGAAGAAACAACGCCGAGGCGATGTCGTCACGATGCGCCTGATTGAGGAGGCGATCGTCCTCTCGATCGAACACGGCCTCACCGGCCAGAAACTTGCGCAGAAGGAAAGAACGGCCCGGTCCATAGATTCCTGCCAGCCGCGCCACCATTCCGTTGCGCGAAAGAACCAGCTCTTCCGCTTCGCGCAAAATCCGTCCCTTCTCGTGAGCAGGACTGGCCGGACTTGTCTCATCCACGATTTCTCCATCCTTTTGGGCATACACGCTCGTGCTACTGATGAAAAGCAGAGTGGTCCGCGGAAATGCGTGGAGAAGATTCCGCGCTCCCTCCAAGTAGATCCGCCGATATTCTTCCGCGTCCCCACCACCGGAACTCGCGCATTGAATGACAGCATCGAATCCCTCACGAACGGCTGACACCGCGGCGGGCTTGGTGATGTCGACGGCGCGGACAGCATAGGGTTTGGAGGCAAGCTGGGCGGCTGACTCGGCGGAAGCCGTCCACCCCTCGACCTTCCATCCCCGCTCATGAAGTAGATCGGCGGTCGCTTGCCCGACGTAGCCGCAACCGGCGATCAAGATTCGCGGCATGGCTTCGCGCGCTCGCTAGTTCGCGGAGGCAATCTCGATTTCGTCGAACGGATTCATCTGTGTAACCCGAACCTGTTTGAGACGGATCAACTCGAGTAAGGCCAAAAACGTCACGACAATCTCAATCCGTCCGGCAATATCGGCGAACAGTTCCGAAAACTTCAACGCCGTACCACCCGAGACCCGTTGCAAGATCGAGTCGATCTTCTCCGAGACGGTGAAATGTTCGCCGAAAATTTCGCGCAAATCCTCCCGGGCTTCCACCCGTTTGATGACGGTCTGAAGCGCGTTAATCAATTGGAAAATGCCGACTTCCCCGAGCGGAAGAGGTGCCAGAAGAGTTGTGCCCGCTCCGGTTCCGGCGCGCGCGAAGGTCCGCTCCTGCTCCAAGGCGAGTTTATGTAATTGCGCAGCCGCTTCCTTGAATTTTTTATATTCGATCAGCTGCCGAATCAGGTCCCAGCGCGGATCATCCTCAGCCGCATCTTCGTCGGGAGGTTGCTGATCAACCGGCAGGAGGCTGCGGCTTTTCAGGTAAATCAGATTCGCGGCCATGACGATGAATTCGCCCGCGATGTCGATGTTTAACTCCTTAAAGGCCTGAAGATATTCGAGGTACTGGCTGGTGATCCGTTCGAGCGAGATTTCGTAAATGTCGATCTCGTCTTGCTTGATCAGGTAAAGCAGCAGATCGAGCGGACCTTCGAAAATCTCGAGCTTGACCTTGTAATCGGTTTCCATGCGGCGTCCGGGATTTTAGGGACGCAGACTGCGAATGTAAACTGCGGCCCGGGGGGGCGGCCTCCGCTCAGCGCTCCAGCGCGTTTCGGTGTACCCAGACGCTATTCACGATCCCGAGGCCGAACATGATCATGAGCACGAAGGAACCGCTGTAACTGATCAAGGGTAACGGAACGCCCGTGATGGGGAGCATCGAAATGGTCATGCCAACGTTCTGGAAAACGTGCGTGAAAATGAGCGCGGTAATTCCAATGACAAGGAGAAGACCAAATTGATCCCCGGCGAAAAAGGCCACGAAGAGACAGGTCAAAAGGAGCAAGCTGAAGGCGCCGATCAGAAACATGCCCCCAACGAACCCCCACTGCTCCCCGATCGCCGAAAAGATATAATCGTTATGCACGGCGGTGGCGGGGAGGAAACCGAGCTCGATTTGAGTGTTCGGCGCCTTGAATCCCTTGCCGGACCAACCGCCGGACCCGATGGCAATGAGCGACTGATTAATGGCCCACGACGCGCCTCTCGGATCAATCTCCGGATGCGTAAACGCCGTGAGACGATCCTGTTGATAAGGCTTTAAGCCGAGGTTCGCGGCCAGGGGCAACGCAGTCGCGACAATGAGCAATATGCAAACGAGGTAGCGAAGCGGTATCCCACCGACGAAGAGCAATGCCATCAAGACCGGTCCCCAGATGA
>JBEEHC010000059.1:0-20038 GCA_041167205.1 Verrucomicrobiota bacterium | reverse complement strand
GCAAATCCTGGAATGCCATTCGCCGATCCTCAATTTGCTCGATCAATACCCCATCATTGGCCGTCTCGAACAGGATCTCGTCGCCGGAGTGCTCGGCGTTGAAGTTCGGCGCGAAGAAACCCGCACCTCGGGCTTGTACGAGTGCGCGTTCTATTTCTCGATCTGATTCCCGCGCAGGTTCCCCCCGGAGAATTCCGCTTTCGCATCAGGCGAATTTCGGTTGATTGATGGCCCCATGTTACGGGCCTTTCCGACCGCGGTTATCGAGAATCTGCAACCGTTGATTGATGGCGGGCGCTATCCGGTTAAGCGCGTCGTGGGGGATGACCTTGCCGTCGAGGCGGATGTTTTTAAGGACGGGCACGATGTGGTCGCGGCTGCCTTGAAATGGCGCCTGCTCGGCGAAACGCGCTGGCACGAGACCTCGATGACGCACGTCGACAACGATCGTTGGCGCGGCGTTTGCACGGTCTATGAAAACGCGATCTATGAATACACCGTCGAAGCCTGGACCGATACGTTTCGCGGCTGGCAGCATGAGTTTGCCACGAAGTTCGAGGCCGGGATCGCTAACCTGAGCAGTGAGACGCTGGAAGGCGCCGCCCTGCTGGAGGAGGCTGCTAATCGTGCGGACGACGCGGCTGATGCGTTTCGGCTCCGTCAGCTCGCTGAGATGATTCGGGCGGGCGACAGTGCCGGGATCAATGAGATCGCGCATTCCGGCGAACTCGAAGTCCTCATGGCGACGTACCCGGACCGAGCCAGCGCCACGCAATATGCGCCGGCCCCCCGCATTATCGTGGATCGAAAAGAGGCCAGGACGGCCGCGTGGTACGAGTTTTTCCCCCGGTCCGCGGAGGGATACGGCGATCGGGGTTCAACATTCCGCGACTGTTTGCCGCGGGTGGACGATGCCAAGGCGATGGGATTCGACGTGATTTATTTCCCGCCGATTCACCCGATCGGTCATACCAATCGCAAGGGCCGAAACAACTCAGTTACTTGTGAGCCGTGGGAGCCTGGAGTGCCCTATGCCATCGGGAGTGAGTTTGGCGGGCATAAGGCGATCGACCCTTCGCTGGGGACTTTCGAGGATTTCGAATGGCTGGAGCGCGAGATCCGGAGCCGCGGCATGGAAATCGCGCTCGATTTCGCGATCAACTGCTCGCCAGATCATCCTTATGTAAAAGAACATCCGGAATGGTTCTACAAGCGGCCGGACGGGACGATCAAGTACGCCGAAAATCCGCCGAAGAAATACGAAGACATCTACCCCCTGAATTTTCGCTGCGAGAATTGGCAGGAACTCTGGGAAGAGATGAAGAGCATCATTCTCTTCTGGGCGGATCGCGGGGTCCGCATCTTTCGGGTGGATAATCCGCACACCAAGCCGGTTCCTTTCTGGGAATACCTGATCTCGGGCGTGCGCAGTCAGTATCCGGACGTGATTTTTCTTTCGGAAGCCTTTACCAAGCCGAAGATGATGAAGGCGCTGGCCAAGGCGGGCTTCACTCAGAGCTACACCTATTTCACCTGGCGGACCACCAAGGCGGAGCTGACCGAATACTTCACCGAACTCACGCAGACCGAGATGCGTGAATACTTTCGCGGCAATCTTTTTACAAACACACCCGACATCTTGCCGCTGCATTTGCAGGAAGGAGGCCGGCCTGCGTTTATGATCCGGTCGGTTTTGGCTGCGACGCTCTCGAGCGTCTACGGGATTTATAGCGGCTTCGAGTTATGTGAGAACGCTGCGTTACCCGGGCGCGAGGAATATCTCGACTCCGAAAAGTACCAGTGGAAGGAGCGCGATTGGGATGCGCCCGGCAATATCAAGGACTGGATCACTCGCCTGAACCGGATCCGAAGGGAGAATCGCGCTCTGCATTTCTACGATAACCTGCGCTTCTACCGAACCGAGAACGACGCGGTTTTGTGCTACGGCAAGATGACGCCCGCGCGCGACAACATCATCCTGGTCGTGGTGAATCTTGATCCGCGGCGCTCGCAGAATTCGTACGTCCACGTCCCACTGGAAGATTTTGGCCCAATGGACGGCGACGCTTATCAGGTTCACGATCTCCTGAGCGATGCGCGCCACATTTGGCGCGGCAGCACAAACTACATCGAATTGAATCCGGAGGTGCAGCCGGCGCACATCTTTCGGGTCCGCCGGTGGCTGGCCGGGGAGAAGTTTGTTTGAACGGTGGGACGCTTGGGGCGGTCTTTGGAGGCTGATGCAGTTGCAAGCGGGTTGACTATGATGGAGGGACCGCGCCGCCGGGCCCGCTATTTGCATCTGTCGCAGCCGCTGACTATCATAACAGCACTTTCGGAATGAAAAATCTCTTCGCGCTGTTTGCGGGCGCAACGCCTTTTCTCGCGCAGACTCCCGCGCCACTAGCTCCGGATCTGCCGCAGCACACCAAGTCGATTCTTCAAACTTTGATCGACGCCGGGCCGATCATGATTCCGCTCTTCGTGCTCTCAGTCTTTTCCGTGATGCTCGTGATCGTTTATCTCTTGACGATCCGGCGCGGCGCCGTGGTTTCGAGCGGCTACATGGCAACGGCGGATGCGCTCTTGCGCAAACGTGATTACCTCGGATTGCTCGCTGTCTCGAATCGCCATGGCGAGGCGATCGCCCGGGTCGTGCAAAAGATGCTCGATTTCACTACGAAAAATCCGAGCGCGGATTTCCAGCAGGTGCGCGAAATCGCCGAAACAGAAGGGACGCGGGTGGCGACTAGTTTGAACAACCGCGTTATTTATCTGGCGGACATCGGAATGATCGCGCCGATGCTTGGATTGCTGGGCACGGTGTTTGGAATCATAAAATCCTTCGGTGCGTTGGGCGCCGATCTCGGCACCGCCCGTTATGCCCTCCTCTCCAGTGGCGTCAGCCAGGCCCTCGTCAACACGGCGGCCGGGCTGGCGATCGGCATTCCGGCGATGATCTTCTACGCCTTTTTTCGGGGGCGTGTGCAGAAGATCATTTCTGAACTGGAGTCTGCTGTGACGCATGTCCTCGCTTTGCTTTCATTGCAGTACAACAAGCGGACGCCCGAGCGCGCCCCGGTGTTGCTCGAGGATGAATTTTGAGCGTCAGGCGCGTCAGACCTCTGACTCCTGTTTTGTGATATGAACTTGCGCAGGCATGCGACCCCGCAGCATCCGGGCATTCAACTGGCCCCCCTCGTCGACGTGCTCCTCCTGCTGTTGATTTTCTTTCTCATGACCTGGAATGCGGCGCGCAATGAGAACGAGCTCGACGTGAAAGTGCCGAAGGCCTCCTCGGCGAAGGAAAAGACCGCGCCAATCGGTGATGTCGTTGTGAATGTGAAGGCCGACGGCAATGTCGTTGTGAATCGACGGACCCTCAGCCCGACCGAACTAACGGAGATGCTGAAGAACCTGGTGCAACTCTACCCCGACCAGGCGGTCGTAATTCGTGGCGATGAAACGGGCGCCTACAAGAACGTCGTGAGCGTCCTGAATATTTGCAGCGAGGCCGGCGTGACCAACGTCGCCTTCGCCACGGCAAAATGAAAATCAGGCGGGGCGCGGTTTGCCTCGTGTCCGCGGCGCTGATCTTTTCCGCGATTCTAGCGTCCCGGGCCCAGCAGCGTGCTCCGGAGGTACGCCGGGCCCAGCCCGTGGATGAACCGCCCGTCGCGAAAGCAGTTCCCTTCGCCACGCCAATCCCTGCACCCTCAGTGCGACCGCGTCGCAGCGCACCTCCGGAACCGAGCACTGCCCCAAGGCCGAGCGCGCCAGCTGCAAATCCTGAGCAACCTCCTCCCGAATCTCCACCCGCCGAGACGGAAGCGCCGGATCGGCGCCAGCTCGATTACGCCAACGCGCTTTTTGCGAGAAAGCTCTATGACCTGGCCGTCCCGGAATACGAAAAATTTCTGAGTCAATATCCTGGCGCTCCCGGTCGAGCGAGCGCTTATTTTTACCTGGCGGAATGCTATCGGGCCCTCAACCGCAGCGCCGCCGCGCGCACCAGTTTTCAAAGTGTGCTCGATAATTATGGGGAGAGTGAGTTCGCCGGTCCCGCGTCATACGGGGTGGCGGAAATTCTCTTCAGCCAAAAAGATTACGCGGGAGCGCTCACGCTTTTTCACCGGGCCGCCGCCAAATCGAAGGAATCGGCGCTGGCCCTCTCGGCCCGCTATTTCGAAGCGCGCTGTCTCGAAAACGTGGACCGCAAAGACGAGGCGCTGAATCTTTATCAACAGGTTGCCGAGGTGAAGAATCCGAATCCCTATCGAGACGATGCGCGTCTCGCCGCCGGTTCGATTGCGCTGGCACGCGGGCGAAAGACGGACGCGTTCAGAAACTACGAGGCGCTGGCGAATGAAACGCAGAAGCCGGCGTTGAAAGCCGAGGCGACTGTTCGCGCCGGAATGGTCGCGGTGGACCTGCAGCAGACGGAGAAGGGAAAATTCGACAAGGCAATGGCAGAGAAAGCGCTGAGTCTGCTGCAAAAAGGCCGTTCATTGCCCGAAGCCGGTCGCTGGCGCGCGGTCGCGGAGGTGGGGCTGCTTCGGCTGCAATATCAGTCCGGTCAGTACGAAAAAGTGCTGGCGGAATACAAACGCGGCCAGGAGCAGATCCCCGAGGAAGTGCGCGCCGAAATGATGTTGATCGTGGGCAACAGCCAGCGCCAGCTGGGGCGGACGAAGGAAGCGGACGATGTTTACCGGCAAATCATCGCTAAGTATCCGGACCGGGAGGAAGCAAAAGACGCGCAGTATCAGCGCCTGATCAATTTCTACAACAGCAATGCACCGACGCTCCTGACGGAAGTGGAAGAATACCTGAAATCGAATCCCACTCCCGAACGCGCCGACCAGGCAAAGCTCCTCAAGGCCGAACATTTTTACAAAGAACAGAAGTTCGCGGAGGCGGCGCCCATTTACGCGGAGCTGCGCGCCTCTCATCTCTCGCCGAAGTTGCGCGCCGAGGCTGCCTACAAACTCGGCTGGTGTTTTGTGCAGTCAAAGGACGGGCCGCAGGTCATTGAGGCGTTCGGCTATTTTGTTCAAGGCTTTCCCGACAGCCAGCAATTGCCATCCGCCCTCACGCAGCGCGCGCTGGCCTACCAGGAAAGCAAAGATTACGACGCGGCGATTCGGGATTTGAACACACTGCTGGCGAAGTATCCGGCCGCGAAGGAGCGCGAAGCCGCGCTTCAGCAGAAAGCTCTTATCCTCGGGCAGCAGGATAATTCGAAGGGGATGTCAGACGCCTTCCAGCAATTGCTGAAGGAATTCCCAAAAAGCTCGGTCGCGGCGCAGGCGAACTACTACATCGGGAAGACCGCATTTGAGACCAAGGATTACAAAGGCGCCCTGGCGCCGTTGGATGCCGCACGCAAGTTGAACAAGGAGCAGTATTACAACCTGGCCACGCTTCGGATCGTCTCCGCTTTTTTCTACCTGAAGGATCGCCCGGCTCTAACCAACGAAGTGAACGGATTCCTCGCGGCTAACTCCAACGCGAAAGTGCCGGCGGAAATTCTGGAGTGGCTCGGAGTCGAGTATTACAACGAGAAGAATTACGCGGCCGCGGAGAAATATTTCAACGTTCTCGGCCAGAGTGAGAGCCTCGGTAACGTGAAGCCGGATTTTTGGTTTTATCTCGCAGACACGGAAACGAAGCTGAACAATTTCGCCCAGGCGGAAAAGGCCTACGAAAAATATCTCCAGGTGGCGACCGACCCGGCCGCGAAGGCGAAGACATTGCTCGCGCTCGGCGCCACGAAAATTGCCGCGCACAAACCCGATGACGCGCAGAAGATCGCCGAGGAGATCATGAGCCTCCAGCCTGAAGGACGGGTCAATGCGGAAGCGAGATTGCTGGCTGGCGACGTCCAGGTCGAGCGCCAGCATTTCGACGAAGCAGGCAAGGCTTTCATGGGGGTCGCCTTGCTTTATGACGATCCCGTGATTACGCCTCGTGCCTTGCAGAAAGCGGCCCTGGCCTATCAAAAGGCCGGAAAAAAAGAGGAAGCCGATCGTGTGGCCAAACAGCTCCGCGATAAATACCCCGACTACGCCGGCGGCTGATTACGTGGTTTTTGGAGCCGCTTCGCTATGCGAAGCGTAACGCAGAATACTCGCCGCGCACGGCGTCGCCCACAGGGCGACGGCTACAGGGTTGCCATTGGGCAAACCTTTTGCTTGGATGGCGCGATGGAAAAGCTTCGTCCTTGCATCGCGGAATTCATCGGCACCTTCGCCCTCATTTTTGTTGGAATCGGCGCCATCAAGACGGCGGGACACGACGTGCTCGCGGTGGCGCTGGCGCACGGCCTGACCATCGCGGCTTTCGTCTCCGCGACGATGCATATCTCTGGCGGCCATCTTAATCCCGCCGTCACTTTCGGAGTGGTTTGCAGCGGTCACATGACGTGGGCCGCTGCGATTCGGTATTGGATCGCGCAACTATTGGGTGGCGTCTCGGCCGCCTTCATCTGTCTCAGTCTCTTTGGCCGTGATGTTGTCGTAACCGGCACGCCGCAGCTTGCGATCAATCTCACTCCGGGGCAGGGCATCCTGGTCGAAGCAATTCTGACCTTCTTCCTCGTTTTTGTCGTGCACGGAACTGGCGTGGATGAGCGCGGTCGCCGCGTGGCGGGTTTGGCGATTGGGGCGACGATCACGCTGGATATTTTGTTCGGTGGACCCCTCACGGGAGCGGCAATGAATCCCGCGCGCGTCTTTGGCCCCGCTCTCGTCGCTGGTTTCTGGAAAGTGCATTATGTTTATTGGCTGGGGCCGATGATCGGCGGAGCGTTGGGCGGGTTGGTCTACCGCGTCTTCATCGAGCGAACTCCCGCGGCGTCGGGCACTCAGCGCCCCTAGCCGATTGTTAGCGTTTCGATTGGGAGCGCGGCGAGAAATTCGCTCACGTCGTTGATCTGGAGCAGCGGTTTTCCCAAATGCGCGGCCAGAAAGCTTGCGTCGGGCGTAGGCGCGATCCCGGCTTGCGCGACGATTTCAGCGTCCGTTAACTGCGCGATCACGCGCGCCATTTTCTGCTTCAGGTTTTTTCTGTCGGTAAAGTGGATGGTCGAAATGCCGGCGCCGGTTGCTTCGACATAAGGCGCGAGCGTGCCGGCAAAGTGAAGCAGGATTTCCTGAAGCAGTTTTTCCTGGGCAGGTGTTCTCGTTTTCACCACCAGCTGAAGACATCGCGCCAAACCCTGGCTCGGCGTCATTCCGCGTTGCACACCGATTTGTTCGGCGGCGGCATTGAGTTGGACGATCACCGCCTTTTTTTCTTGATCATCGATTAATGCCACAGGTTTTCCGCGCAACTCCGGTTGATGGCGCAACGCGGCTTGCAGATGAAAATCCGGCAAATAAATCGTGGCAAACATCAGCCCGCTCTCGCGATTGTTTGTCTTCCGCCCTGCGCCCGTTTCACGAGAATCTTTAAACGCGCCGTGAGATGGTCCTGTTCCAAGTCAGCCAGGGTCCAGGCATTATCGAGCGAGAGCTTTAATTGCGCGCTGCTGATAATGCTCGCGCGAGTGAGAACGAGAAAGGCGGTGGGCGCTGTCTCGACCAGGCGTTGCAGTCGATACCAACTCGTTTGCGGGATTTTTCGAAGCTCAGCGGAAGCATTCAGAACAAGATCGAGAACGACCAGGGGGAAATTGCCATCGCGCAAAAGGAGATCGGCGGCTTTGACTGCGTCGAGCGCTTTCGTGCAACGAACCCAAAGCAGGTTACGCAATCGGCGGTTCCCAAGCGGCTGGGGATCGAATGAATCCCGTCCGTCCACCAAGGCGAGAAAATAGGCATCGCGTTGCGCGTTTTGCAACAGAGCGTAAAGCAAGAGCGCAGTGCCAGCGCTCACCTGTGGACTGCTCAGTTCAGTGATGGCGCTTTTCGGTAAGCCGCCTCCGATTGCCTCGTCGATGGCAGGCAAACCGGTCGCTAACCGGAGAGCGGGAGAGGTAAACGGTTTCGGGAAACGTGCGGCGAGGAGATTACGGAGATCGAGGATCTTACTACTCGCGGGCATGCCTCAAAACTGGCACAGCCGCAGAATATGTTCAACTGAACTTAAGTTCGTTTTCGCCGCGGCGCTGCCATTTGTTTCCGCACCAGGGAAACCAGCACTCCCTGGATGCGGAGTTCTCGCGCCGGAACCAGATTTGGGTAAAGCGGATTCTCTGCCTTCAAGTAAGGCCGTCCGTGCTCCGTGACGTAACGCTTTAGCGTCGTTTCGCCGTCGATCAACGCCGCGACGATATCCCCGTTTTGCACATCTTTTCGATCCTCGAGGATCACGATATCACCGTCTAAAATGTGAGCGTCGATCATGGAATCGCCCCGAACTCGCAGGGCAAACGTGCGTCCATTTTTCGAGGTGTTGACCGAGCGCGTATCGAGCGAAATATGCCCTTCGATCGTCTGCTCCGTGAGCGTTGCCATTCCCGCCGGGATCGTCCCATAGATCGGTATGTCGGTGATACGCACTTTCTGCACCGGTGTGATGAGCGCCCGGGCCTTGCGGGCGTGGCGATCCAGAAAGCCTTTGCGCTCGAGCGCGTCGAGGTATTGCATCACCGAGGTCTGGCTCGCGAAGCCGAAATGATGCTGGATTTCACGCGTGCTTGGCGTCATGCCTTTTTCACGCTGCTCCGACTGGATGAATTCCAGAACGCCTCGCTGTCGTTCCGTGAGCATGCCCTACGATCTCTGTGAAAGGAACGAGTGCAAGTTCAAATGAACACAACACCTCCATCACCTTTGCCAGCGTTCCCGTCCGTCATCCTGAATCGTGCGGACGATGAAGAAGGGTCGGAAGGACAGGTGGCGGCCCGCTGTCAGTGAAAAGACAACTGAAACATCATTTCGTCGAGCTGAGTGGACCACCGGGTCAGATAGGCGAACGCCAAGTAGAGATTCGACAAGGCTTCGATCTGTTCCCTCGGATTTTTCGCCCAGGCTGTATTGATCTGGCGCAGCTTTTCCAGCGAAGCGTCGGACAGCTCCTGAATTTTCTCGTGCACTTCTTTCGTATCGTTTTGCACTTCCAGAATCTGCGGTTTTAACAGCGACCGGCTTAACGCGTTCGATGTGGCCCGAATTTTTTCCAGGAGAAGATTCGCCCGGTGGGTGAGCGCGCCGATCTTGGGGAACAGATCGTGCAACTGCTGCGGGACCGTTTGGTCCGCGGAAGACGGCGCGGCCCCTTCCAAAGTCAGGAGGTGGTGCAGCCGCCGCTTGGGGTCCTGCAAGACTTGATAGGCCTCATTCAGACTCGTGAAGGCGCCGTCCGCGGCGTCGGCGCCGGGGCTGTTTGCTTGAGCGTCCGGATGGGCCCGCAATGTCTTCTGATGGTACGAGTCCTTCAACTTATCCGGATCGAGCCAGGGAGCGCGTGGCTGATCGAGAAGAGCGAAGTAATCGGTCATGCAGCGAAGCTCTCGCCGCAGGAACAATGGGCGACCGCATTCGGATTCGTTACTTTGAACCCGCCTTTCTGCAGGTCGTCGCTGTAATCCAGGAGCGATCCACTCACAAAGAGCGCGCTTTTCGGATCGACGACTACCCGAACATCCGACGATTGCACCATGATGTCGCGATTCGCGGGCCCGTCCACGAGATCCATTTTATATTGCAATCCAGAGCAGCCTCCGCCGATCACGGCCACACGGAGCGCTCCCGTGGCCCGGCCTTGTTTTTCCAGGAGCGAATTGAGTTTGCGCGAGGCATTCTCGGTTACTTTGATCAGCCGCTCGTTACCAATCTTGTAGTTGATGGCGGCTGGCGGGGTGGTCGTTTCGGGCACAGGGAAGGTTAGTTCGAGGGCCGATTACAGCAAGCAGCCTTGAGGCGTCACATGCTGCGACGCAATCTCATCGATCTCCGCGAGCGTCGAGACGAGCTGGAATTTCTCGCGCAGCATCTTGCTGTTGGGAAATCCTTTGGAATACGCCATGAGACGCGCCCGCATCGACCGAATGGCCTGGTCTTCGCATCCCCATTCCTGGACGGCGAGCTGACAATGCCGCTGAATCAGCTCCCATTTCTCGGCGAGGCCGGGCGAAACGAGATGTTCGCCTGTGGCAAAATAATGTTTCACCTGCTCGAAAATCCACGGCGAACTCATCGCTGCACGACCGATCATTGCGCCGGCGATGCCAGTCTCGGCACGGCGCCTCGCGACGTCCGGACCACTCGTCAGGTCGCCGTTGCCGACCACCGGGATTGAAACCGCGGCGACAACTTCGCCGATCACGCCCCAATCTGCCGCCCCGGAATAACCTTGCGCGCGCGTCCGACCGTGGACCGCGAGGGCGAGAATCCCCGTCTCCTCGAGGATGCGCGCGACATGTGGAGCATTGATCGAATCCGTGTCCCAGCCGATTCGGATTTTTGCCGTGACCGGTATAGGCGCAACGGCGCGAACGACGGCTGTCGCCACAGCTGCCAGAGTCGGGCAATCTTTGAGCAGGGCCGAGCCGCCATTCTTCGCCACCACTTTGTTCACCGGGCAACCGAAATTGAGGTCGATGAAATCGGGCCGGACCCAATCCACGACGTGTTTCGCGGCTTCCGCCATGTGTTCGGCGTTTCCGCCAAAGAGCTGCACCCCGATGGGCCGCTCGCATTCGTCGAAATCGAGATATTCGCGTGTCCGATCATTCCGCCGAAACACGCCCTCCGACGAAACAAATTCCGTGACAAGGACATCCGCGCCTCGCTCTTTGCAAAGCTGCCGGAAAATCTTGTCCGAAACTCCAGCCATCGGCGCGAGGTAAAGCGGAAAATCGGAAAACCAGGGAAGTTTGGAATTCATCGGATTTACGGCGCCGCATTCTTCAGGAGCTGGGAGACTTCATTCTGGACGTGTTCGATTTCGTCGAGCCGCAAGCGCACGTCGGGCACAATGAAAACGTCGCCAGTCTTGGCGTGTTCATAGATCAGGACCGGACGGTCTTCAGCTTGATCGGCCTTGATCTGTTTCAGGACGCGCTTTCGTTCGAGCATGACGGCGAGAACGTAACATGCGTTCGCGTTCGATGCGTCGTTCTTCGCCAGGAGACGGCGCAAAATGTCTTCGGCATTCTCCTTCCCCAGCGGTTCCGGAGGCGCGAGAGGCGGCGGCTCATAGTGCGTCTTCCAAAAGGAAAAGGGGCGGATATTTTCGTTGCGTTGGGCCCATGCCTCCTCGCTCAGGTCTTCGCGGCGGAAGCCTTCGCCTTCGCGAAAGAGCAAGGTGTAAAACTGCTCGCCCGGCTCAAAGGCCCGCTGGGTTCGCGCGCAGGCGTCCGCCCGATGCTTGATCGGCCAGTCGTTTGCCAGCGGATTCATCGCGCAAATACGCGTCCTTCCCCAAAGGGGTTTAGCCTCGGCGGCTCACGGTTCGTCGCTCGGTAATAGAGGAGGACCAGACCGAGCGCCCCAAAAAGAACATTGGGTATCCAAGCCGCGGCCCAATCCGGAATCCGCGCTCCTTCGCCGAGAGCAAGAAAGAGATGCATCACGAAATTCATCGCGAAAACGATGATGATCGCGGCGGCCACGCTCGACAGAATCCCCCGGCGCGAGTATCCGATGCCGAGCGACGTCGCGATGAGCGCGACCACGAAACATGTCCACGGCAACGCCAGTCGGTATTGTAAATGCGTTGCAAACGGCGCGAGCAGCGTCGCGGGAAAATCGGAATTGAAGCTGAGGTAGTCGCGCAACTCCGGGACGCTCAGATATTCCGCGCGCACATTGGCACTGCTGAGACGGAACGGTGTCTCGCTCCAGTCGTTAATCATGAGCGACCCAATTACCTCCGACTTAGTAATGTTACCGACCTCATCGTAGTGCACCACCTTCACCTGTTGCAGCTCCCAGGCGTTCGTTTCGGGATGATACAGCGCGCTGGTCGCGATGTAATTCGTCACGATGTTGTCGTTCGCGTCCTGCTGCACAATGTGCACGGTGGTGAACGAGTTTTCTCCGGGCTTGAACTGCTGGATAAACCAGGTGCGGTTGTCCGTTCGATTCCGGAAAATCTGGGCGAGCAAGCCTGCTTGACGGCGAGACTTCGGGTCTTCCAGAAGTTTTTTGTGCGCATAGTCCGCGTGGGGGGCGAGCGAGTAATTCAGCGCCGTGCTCACCCCGGTTGTTAGCAGGCCCACCAGGAGGAGCGGTGCGATGGCCCGAGGCACGCTGACGCCGGCGGTGAGCATGGAGACGATTTCATTCGATCGGGACAGCCGGCCAAGACAAAAAAGCAGGGCGAGCAGGAGTGCCACCGGCAACAAAATCACAAGAATTTGCGGCGTCTGCGTGAGATAGTATTCCGCAATCAGCGATCGCGAAATGCGCTCATCCAGAAATGTCGAGATGTTGTCGCTGACGTCGAAGATGAACCAGATCGAGATGAAACCCGCGATGCAGTAGAAGTAGGCCTGCAAGAAATAACGCAGGACATAGCGATCGAGCAATCTCATGGGAAATTTGGAAATTTGGAAAATCGATTTGCGATCTAGGTTACCACTTCCGCGGAGCGCCTCGACTGCCTCCTACACAAATCGCAAATTGCAAATCGGCAACTCCGAGAATAGATCGCGAGCACGCGAAAGCTTTCGGTGTCGCAATTCCTCATCATGATCGCCCTTCGGGACTCCCTCGGCAGCGACTTTATCGAAGAGGTCCGCTCTCTCTTTTCGGAGAGCGGATCGCTCGCGAAGGCTAAGAACTTCGAATACCGGCCGCAACAACAGGAGATGGCGGTGGCCGTGGCGCGGGCCCTGGAAGAGGAACGGCATCTCGTGGTCGAGGCCGGGACTGGCGTGGGCAAATCGATCGCTTATCTCGCGCCAGCCATTCTCTTTGCGATCCAGCAGAAAAAGAAAGCGGTGATCTCGACGCACACGATCAACCTCCAGGAGCAGCTTCTTTACAAGGACATCCCCATTCTCAAGAAGATTCTCCCGATCGAGTTTGAGGCTGCGCTCATGAAAGGGCGGCAGAATTATCTCTGCCCGCGCCGTCTCGAGCGGGCGCTCCAGCAATCCGGTGAGCTGTTCACCACGTCGGAAGCGGCCGAACTGGCGCGGATCGCGGATTGGGCTCACACGACGAAGGACGGATCGCTCAGCGACCTGGCCCTTGAACCCGATCCCAAAGTCTGGACGCAAGTGTGCAGCGAGGCGCACATCTGCACGGCCAAGACGTGCGGCCAGCACTCGAATTGTTTCTTCCAGCAGGCGCGTAAACGCCTCCTCGCGGCGGACGTGATTGTCATCAACCACACTTTGCTCTTCATGCTCCTGGGCGCGCCGATCGAACAGGAGGAACGGGAGAGTGGATATCTTTTTCCCAATGACTTCATCGTTTTCGATGAGGCCCACACGCTCGAGCAGACCGCCTCCCGGCAAATAGGGATCGGTGTTTCGCAATACGGGTTGCGCGCGACCGTCCAACGGCTTTACAACGCAAGAACTCGCAAGGGCCTTTTCACCGTCACGCGCGATGCTGCCGGCGTCACTCTGGCCGCCGCCGTCGTCGACGAGATCGATCGATTCTTTCACGCGCTCGACGAACGCTGCGATTTTCGGAAAGGCCGCGAGGTCCGCGTGCGAGAACCCGATGTCGTGCCGGACACGATTTCCGCGCGTTTGATCGCCCTTCAGGCGCGCGTCGCGGAGGTCGTGAAACGGACCGAGGACGAATTTCTCAAGGCGGAATTACAGGAGCTGGGTCGGCGCATTCACGAAGCCCGCATCGGGATCGTGACCTTCCTCGAACAGAGCGCCGAAGGACACGTCTACTGGGTTGAGCGAACCGGAAAAGCAGCGCAGTTCCTCACCCTGAACGCGGCGCCCATCGACATCGCGCCCGTCCTGGAGCGGATGCTTTTCCGGGAAAATTGCTCCTGTGTGCTGACCAGCGCGACGCTGGCCGTGGGCCGGCCAGACCTCGCTTATTTCCGGGACCGGATCGGGGCCGGGTCGGTCGAACCGCTGCAGCTCGGAAGTCCTTTCGATTTTCCTACTCAGATGAAATTGTTCGTCGTGCGAAAAATGCCCGATCCGCGTGATTCGGGTTACGCCAAAGCACTCGCGCATTGGGTCGCGCATTTCGTCACGGAAACGGACGGGCGTGCCTTTGTCCTTTTCACCAGTTATCGCGGAATGCAGCAACTCGCCGAGGAGATGCAGCCGTTCTTTGCGGAGAACAGAATGAACTTGCTTGTTCAGGGGCAGGGGGCGCCGCGGGGAAAACTGCTCGAGCAGTTCCGAACGACCCCGCGCAGCGTTCTCTTCGGGACCGATAGTTTTTGGATGGGCGTGGACGTGCCGGGTGATGCGCTATCGAACGTCATCATCACGCGGCTGCCCTTTGCGGTCCCCGATCATCCCTTGATCGAAGCGAAATTGGAGCTGGTGGAGGCGCGGGGCGGCGATGCGTTCACGGAATATTCCCTGCCCGAAGCGATCTTGAAATTGCGTCAAGGGGTGGGGCGCCTGATTCGCACGAAGAGTGACAGCGGAATTGTCGTCATTCTCGACAATCGCATCGTGACTCGCCCCTACGGACGCGCGTTTTTGAAAGCGCTGCCGGATTGTCCGGTCAAAGTAATTTAGGATAATTTTGGGTTATATGATCACTTGAACATATCGGCCATCTGGCTTTAAATAATTCCCATGCAGCGCTTGGCTCTCCCCATTTTCATTGCGATCACGGCATTGCTGACCGGAATTTTTATCGGCCGTTACACTTTTTCGTCGAAGGAAGTCGTTTCGCCCCGCAATAACACGCGCAGCTCCACAGAGACGGCGGCAACTCACTCGCCGAACTCTTCTCCGGTTTCGCCCCGCGTTCCTGGGACCGCACCGGATTCCACCGCAGCGGCAGTTGCAGCCTCGAGCGAAAATATCATTTCTAAAATCCAAACGGCGCTCGCGCATTCCGGCAGCCGTCACACTTACGCCACGTTCAGTAAAATCGCGGAAACGGTGGACGGGACAAATGTGCGGGAAGTGCTCGCCTTCGTGCAAACTCTACGAAAGCCCCAGGAGAAGAGCATGCTCATTTCGTTGTTCGTGGGACGTTGGGCAGAGCTCGATCCGCCGGCGGCCATCGCGTACGCGCAAACCATTCCGGCGGGCACAGCGCGAAACTGGGCCCTCACCAGCGCGGTAGGCGGCTGGGCGGAACGTGATCCGAATGCAGCCAATGCGTGGGCCCAGCAACTTCCGCTAGGCCCGGCCCGCGATCAGGCGATGCAAACCATCGTCTCTGCGCTCGCCGATAAAGATCCGCAAGCTGCGCTCACTTTTTTGCAAAGCCTGCCCGCGGGTCGCAATCGCCAAAGTCTCTATTGGCCTATTTTCAGCCGCTGGACGATGACCGATCCGGTGGCGGCGGCGGAGCGGGCTCTGCAAATCCCGGCCGGCCCCAATCGCGATACCGCGCTGCAGGTGATCGGTTCAAATTGGGCGAGCCAGGATCCCGAAGCCGCTTTGGCCTGGGCAAATACGTTGCCTCCCGGCCAGGGCCGCAATATCACGCTGCAAAATATTTTATCGAGCTGGTCCAATAAAGATCCGCAGAAAGCGGCCACGATTATTACGGCGTTACCGGCCGGGGCGGTGCGCGATCAATCAATCAGCAACGTCGCGCATCAGTGGGCCCTGACCGACGCCCGTGCCGCGCTGAAGTGGACCCAGGAATTACCTCCGGGCGAGGCGCAACGAAATGCCTTGCGCTCTGTCCTGGCCAGCTGGGTGCAATTGGAGCCGGCCGCGGCGGCGGAATACGTTGCCGGGCTGCCGGCGGGAAAAGTCCAGGAAGACGCGATGGCTTCCATCGCCCTGCAATTAGCCAGCAGCGACGTGCAAAGCGCGATTAGTTGGGCGCAGAAACTTCCGGAAGGCGCGTCCCGGCAAAATGCGCTGGCCAATATCATTGCGCAATGGAGTGAGCCCGATCCGCAGGGAGCCGCTGATTTCGCTCTGCACACGAGCGAAGCAGAAGGCCGGAAAACTCTGCTCGAAAATCTCGCCCGGCAATGGGCGCGGAATGATCCGCAGGGTGCGCTCAGTTGGGCGGGAAATTTGCCCGACACAACTACACGCGATCTCGTCCTGCCCGGCGTGATTGCGATGATCGCGGAATCGGACCCACGCGAAGCAGCGAAACTGGTTTCCCGGTTGTCGAACGCCGAAGCACAAGCAAACGCGACTGCTGCGATCGCCTGGCAATGGGCCGGGAGCGACCCGCAGGCTGCGAGCAAATGGGTCGCATCTTTTCCTGAAAGCAAAGGTCGCCAGCAAGCTTTTGAGAGCCTGATGAATCGTTGGTCGCAAAGTGATCCCTACGAGGCTGGCGTCTGGCTGGGAACCTTGCCGCAGGGAGAATCGCGTGACGCCGCGGTGACTTCTTTCGCCCGGCGGATCGTCTCTTCCGATCCCCAGGCCGCAGCGCAATGGGCTGAATCAATTGGGAACCAAAATCTGCGCGACCGACAGATTGAATCGATTGTCCTCACCTGGCTGCAAACCGATGCGAATCGCGCCACCGCCTGGCTGACGAATTCATCCCTTCCCGCGGAAACGAAAGCGCGGCTCCTCTCGACGAAATAAACAAGACAGATGCGCAAGCCATCTCGATCCACGACGGCAAGGGAACGCGAGGCCGAAATCGCGCGCGTCCTGGATATTTTACATAGGTGGGGGATCCATACGCTGGGTCAGTTCGCCGCCTTGGATAAGGAGGAAGTTGGAGCGCGACTCGGGCCCATCGGTCTTGAGCTTTGGGACCGCGCCAGGGGAAAAACCACGCGTCTCTTGAAGCTTGTCTCGCCACCAGAGTCTTTCGAGGAGGCGTTCGAATTCGAAAACGAAATCGAAACGGTCGAGCCGCTGCTTTTTATCCTGCGCCGATTCCTGGAACAACTATCGCTCCGGCTGGACGCGCTTTACCTGGTCGCCAGTGAGCTTCGCCTACAAATCACCTTCAGCGATAAGAGCGCTTACCAGCACCAGTTTAAAATTCCGGAGCCGACCAATAATGGTGAGGTCCTTTTTCGGATGCTGCACACGCATCTGGAGAATTTTCAATCTGACTTTCCGATTATTGCCGTCGCGCTGAAAGCCGGGGCAGCAAAGCCATCCCATCAACAATTCAACCTGTTTGAGACTGCGTTGCGTGATCCGGCGCGTCTTTCCGAAACGCTCGCTCGTTTAACCGGCCTCCTCGGCGCCGATCGCGTCGGCACGCCGGTTCTGGAAGAGACGCATCGGCCTGATGCTTTTCGGATGGAGTCTTTTGCCTGGCAGTTGAAAGAAACGGCGGGCGAAATAGAGCCGTTGCCTTTCTGTGCCCTCCGGCGATTTCGCTCGCCTGTGCCGGCTTCGATGTTGCTGGTCAAAAACAAGCCGGCTTATCTGCGCAGCGCCGAGATTCATGGTGACGTGCTCCGGCAAAAAGGTCCTTACCTGGCTTCAGGAAATTGGTGGAATGAAAAAACCTGGGAACGCGCGGAATGGGATGTGGAGCTGGAGAACGGCGCTCTCTGCCAATGTCATTCGAGCGAAGGCCGATGGGAACTCGACGGAGTTTATGATTAAGGGCCGCGCGTATGGCTTACGTCGAGTTACATGCGTGCAGCGCGTTCAGCTTTTTGCGCGGAGCGTCTTTTCCCGAGCAACTAGCTGAAACCGCGGCCGAGCGCGAGATGCCGGCGATGGCGTTGCTCGATCGCAATGGCGTCTACGGCGCGCAACGTTTTTCCGTCGCCGCCCGGGAGCAAAATGTTCGGCCCATTGTCGGCTCTGAATTGAGCATGGAGGATGGATGCGTTTTGCCGGTGCTCGTGAAGGACCGCACCGGTTACAAAAATTTGTGTGAACTGCTGACGCAGGCGCATCTCCGCAGTGAGAAAGGGCAATGCGCGGTTCGGTGGAACGAACTACAGCAATATGCGGAAGGACTCGTCGCCCTCCTGGGGAGCGCTGGCTGCCCGCCCGAGAATTCAGTGGAACGCGCCCAGCTTCTTCTCGATCGTTTTGGTTCCGACAACGTCTTCATTGAGGTCCAGCGCCACTTCCTGCGCGGTGAAGATCGGATCAACCGGCAACTTTTTGATCTGGCGGAACATTGCCGGCTGCCACTCGTGGCGACGAATGGCGTGCAGCACGCTCGTCCGAGCGGCCGGCAGACGCTCGATGTTTTTACCTGCATCCGCGAGCACACCCATCTCGATGCTGCGGGCAAACTGTTAAGCCGGAACGCGGAAAGGCATTTAAAAAGTGATGCCGAAATGCGCACGCTTTTTCATGATCGTCCCGACGCGATCGGCAACACTGCACGTCTGGCTGAACGCCTGGAATTTTCCCTGGAAAACATCGGTTACGAATTCCCGGCGTTTTCTGTTCCCGATGGGCACGATATGGATTCGTTCCTGCGCACGATCACACTCTTTGGCGCGCAGCAGCGTTATTCATCCATCAGCACGGCCGTGAAACAGAAGCTCGAGGAGGAATTGGGCTTGATCCAAAGGCTCGGGTTCGCCGGTTATTTTTTGATCGTCTGGGACATCATCAATTTCTGCCGGGAACACAACGTCATGGTGCAGGGCCGCGGCAGCGCGGCGAACAGCGCGGTTTGTTATTGCCTGGGAATTACGCCGGTGGATCCGGTCAGCAACCATTTGGTCTTCGAACGATTCCTCAGCGAAGGCCGGAAAGGCTGGCCTGATATCGACCTCGATCTCCCGAGCGGCGATCGCCGCGAGAGCGTGATCCAGGAAGTTTACCGGCGATACGGCAAACACGGGGCCGCGATGACCGCAAACGTCATTACCTATCGGGGCCGAAGCGCCGCGCGGGAGATCGGCAAGGCCTTAAATTTCTCGTCTAATATCCTGGATCGATTTTCGCATCTTTTTGCGAACGGCGACTTCCCGCACACCCTCGACCTTGCGGCGCAAATCGAGCAGGCGGGTTTACCGAAAGCGCATCCGCGGATGCCGGCCTTCATCTCGTTGTATCAGGAGATTTACGGATTGCCGCGCCACCTCGGGCAGCATTCCGGCGGGATGATTATTTGCCAGGGGAAACTCAGTTCGTTCGTTCCGCTGGAAAATGCCTCGATGCCCGGCCGGGTCGTGGCGCAATGGGACAAGGATGATTGCGAAGATCTCGGCATCGTGAAGGTGGATCTGCTCGGTCTCGGCATGATGGCGGTGATGCAGGATGCATTCGAGCTCTGCCGCGAGCGCGGCCGGCCGCTCGATCTGGCTCACCTCCCCACGGATGATGCGCCGACGTATGAAATGATGCAAAAAGCCGACACGATCGGAGTTTTTCAAATCGAGAGCCGAGCGCAAATGGCCACGCTGCCGCGGATGCAGCCGAAATGTTTTTATGATGTCGTGATCGAAGTCGCGATCATTCGGCCGGGGCCGATCCAGGGCAATATGGTGCATCCCTATCTGGCGCGGCGCGCCAAACGGGAAGAGGTCACGTATTTCGATCCGCGCCTCGAACCGATCCTGGCACGCACGCTGGGTGTGCCGTTATTCCAGGAACAGATGTTGAAGATCGCGATGATCATGGCGGATTTTTCCGGCAACGAAGCGGAAGAACTGCGGCGCGCCCTCAGTTTTCATCGCTCGCAGGAAAGAATGGAGAAAGTGAGTGTGAAATTGCGGACCGGGATGATGCGGAACAATGTCGCGCCGGAAGTGATCAAAAAGATCATCCAGTCGATCGCGTCATTTGCGCTTTATGGATTTCCTGAGTCGCATGCGATCAGCTTCGCGATTCTCGCGTATGGGAGCGCTTACCTGAAAGTGCATCGCGCGCCGGAGTTCTACGCGAGTTTGTTGAACAATCAGCCGATGGGTTTTTATACGCCGGCTACACTCGTGAAAGATGCGAGCCGGCACGGGCTGCGGATTCAGCCGGTCTGTGTGAGGGAATCGGAGTGGCGTTGCCAGGTCGTTTCGGATGACACAGTTCGGTTGGGGTTTTGCGTGGTGAATGGGCTGCGGA
>JBEEHC010000058.1:0-6343 GCA_041167205.1 Verrucomicrobiota bacterium | reverse complement strand
CGGTCGCGATGCGTTACACCGCCAAATCGGGCAAAAAGTACCGGCTCAACCTGCTCGACACGCCGGGACACGTCGATTTCGCGTACGAAGTTTCACGATCATTGGCGGCGTGCGAAGGCGCTTTGCTCATCGTCGATGCGGCGCAAGGGGTCGAGGCGCAGACGGTCGCCAACGTGCATCTCGCGCACAAACAGGGCCTCACTATCGTCCCGGTGATTAACAAGATCGATTTGCCCAATGCCGACATTCCCGCGGTCCACAAACAGCTCGAGGAAATCCTCGCCATCCCGGCGGAGGAAGCGATCGACGCGAGTGCAAAAATGGGGATTGGCATCGAAGAAATCCTCGAAGCCATCGTGCATAGAGTCCCTCCGCCTCCCAAACCCGCCGACGAGATTTTGCGTGGGCTCGTTTTCGATTGTGTCTTCGATATTTACCGCGGCGTCGTGGCCTACGTTCGCATTTTTTCCGGCCAGATCGAAGCAGGCCAGGGGATCAAGCTGATCAATAATGAAGCGCGCTACGAGGTGAAGGAAGTCGGCGTCTTCACCCCGAAGATGTTCCCCCAGAAAAAGCTTCAGGCGGGCGACGTCGGTTATTTTATCGCGAACATCAAGAGCACGGCCGATATCAAGATCGGCGATACGGTGACGGATCTGCGTCATCCCGCGAAAGAGCCGTTACCCGGCTTCCAGGAAATTCATCCGATGGTTTTCAGCGGGATCTACCCGATCAATACCGGCGACTTCGAGCACCTAAAGACGGCGATCGGGAAATTGCGGCTGAACGATTCGGCGTTCGTTTATCAACCCGAAAGCTCTGTTGCGCTTGGCTTTGGATTTCGCTGCGGCTTTCTCGGCCTGTTACACATGGAGATCATCCAGGAGCGGCTCCGGCGCGAATACGACATGGATATCATTGCCACGTCGCCCAGCGTCATTTACGAAATCCTCACGACGCGCGGCGAAACGTTGCTGGTCGATAATCCGGCGCATCTGCCCGACCCGAGCGTCATTGATGAAATTCGCGAGCCGATCGTGAAAGCCTATGTGCTTGTTCCCAACGAATACATCGGGGATCTGCTTCAGCTCATCATGGAGAAACGCGGGTTGATGGACCACACCGAGTCGCTCGACACGCGGCGGGTCATGCTTCACTGCGAACTGCCGCTCAACGAAATCCTGGTCGATTTCAACGACAAGATCAAGAGCACCACCCGCGGCTATGGCTCGATGGATTACGAGCACGCCGGTTACCGCGCCGCGAACCTGGTGAAGCTCGATATCCTGGTCAATGGCGAGCCGGTCGACGCGTTTTCCATGATCGTGCATCGGGACCGCGCCGACAGCCGCGGCCGGATGCTGGCGGCGAAATTGAAGGAGGTCATCCCGCGCCAACTCTATCAAGTTGCGATCCAGGCGGCGATCGGCGGGAAGATCATCGCGCGCGAAAGTGTTTCCGCATTGCGAAAAGACGTGACGGCGAAATGCTATGGTGGCGATATCACTCGCAAGCGAAAGTTGCTCGAGAAGCAGAAAGAGGGCAAGAAACGGATGAAAAGCATCGGTAAGATCCACATTCCACAAGAGGCGTTCATCAAGGTGCTGCGCGCGCAATAACTCGTTAGGTCAAAATTTACATGTTCACACCAGGCTACATTAAACACGGGCGTCTCCTCATTCGTCATGCGGAGAAGTTGCTCCGATATCGCAGAGACGTTCTGAGCGAGAGCGCCATTGCGGACTTAAAAACGCAAATCGAAAAAGTGCGAAAGGCATTAAGCGATCGCGACAAAAAGGCGGTAAAGGGCGAGTCCGAACAACTGCACACCCTTTACCTCCAGCGGATGCCGACTCCGAAAGACGCGGCGCTGCGCGAAAACATCGAAGTGATTTTGGTCGCGATCATTGTCGCGATTGGAATCCGTTCTTATTTCCTCCAACCGTTCAAGATTCCGACTGGATCGATGCAACCGACTTTGAACGGAATTATTGGTCATAAGCATTTCTATCAAAACGAAGCCGAGATCCCGGTGGACCAGAAAACGTCCTATGAACACCGGGACAACGGATGGTACCTGAGCGGCTATTCGAACAAAGACTTGGGGCCAGGTCTTGCCCGTCAGATCGAAGAGTTCGTTGTTCTCGGGCGCAATTACATCAACGTTGTTGCTCGCGCGGACGATCAAATCCTACGAGTGGAGCAAAGGAAATACCTCTTCTTCTTCACCTTTTCACAGATCATCGGTCAGCATGAAAATTATCTGGTTTATGCGCCGTGGGAAACCTTGCGGGATTATTGGAATGTCGTGCCCGGCCGCAATTTGCAGAAAGGGGATGTCATCGCGCGAGGCGCGATCGACACCGGCGACCAAGTCTTCGTCGATAAGTTCAGCTACAATTTTGTTAAGCCGCATCGCGGCGATGTTTTTGTCTTTCGAACCGATTCCATACCTGGGATCGATCCGCGGGCCGGGGCGTTCAGGTTCGTTCGCTCCGCGCCCGACGAGAGCGCTCCATTTTACATCAAGCGACTGGCCGGACTGCCCGGAGATGAGCTACAGGTTCAGTCGCCACGGCTTTATGTTAATGGAAAACTGCCAGATGAGTTCGGCTTGAAACGAGTGATGAGCGCCATCCCGCCTTACCGCGGCTACGTGCTGGGGCGGGAGGCGGTTGATGTCTCGTGGCGCGGGACGACGATTCGCGTTGATCTTTCCACGCCATTTCGGGTGCCCGAACACGGCTACTTCGCGATGGGCGATAACAGTTCCAACAGTTTGGACAGCCGTTACTGGGGCCCTGTCCCGGAGGAAAATCTGGTCGGGCGCGGTCTTTTTGTTTATTGGCCGTTCAATCGCCACTGGGGCCTGGTTCGTTAGGCGAAACCAGATGCTTTCGAGCGTGCCGCGAGTTTATCCGCTGCTGGGACTTTGCAGCGGCTATGCCATCGTGATGCTCTTCAATCCGGTCCGGCTCGCGTTGCGGGACGGGTTCCGTTGCATCGCGCGTTTCAAGCGAATCTGGCTCACGTTCGTATTGCTCGGTTTCGCCTATTCGATTTTCCAATTCGCCACCTTCACTCCGCTGCAGCAACCGTCCGATCTCGATTTCGGCCAGGCGCTCGCGCCGGGAAGCTGGGAGTGGCCCAGCTTCGTGGAAATCTGGCGCGAAATTCCGCTGCCGGCGCTGGAAGGGGTCGCGGGGATATTTGATAACGCGACGACAACCTACCCGTTGTCGGTTGTCGCGGCTGTCCTCTTGATCTTCAACTGGCGCGGTCTCCACGGCGCCCTGTTTCGCGCGCTGCGAAAACGTTATCGCATCTGGGGCTACGCGATCTATTTCGTCCTGCTCGTCAGTGTTCTGGCTACCCTTCTGAAGCCAATCGCTTTTTGGCGTTTATCGGAGTGGGGTGGGGTGGTGCCCGCAGCCCGTATGCTGCAAATCTCGGCGACGATCGACGCGGTAGCATTCATCTTCGAGTACCTGTTCGGCGTCTACATTCAGGTCTACCTGATTACCGTTTGCCTGGCGTGGATCAAGGGCTTGAGCTTCCATGAAGGCGATCTGTTCCGGTTTGCGATGCGGCGCTTCAGCTATGTCCTGGAATGGGCCGGCATCGTCGTCATGGTGAGCACCTTGATCGTGCGTGCGCCGCTCTTGCTGGCGTATTTCCGGAACGTTCCCGGTGTCCTCGATTTTCTGCCGCTCGAGCGCCTGGTCATGAGCGGATTGATCATTGCCTTTTGCTCGGTCCAGATTTCGCTCGTGCTTCATAACGAAACTTTGGGGGCTGCCTTTCGCGCTCATCGCGAATTTATTCGCCGGAACCTCTTCCGCTTCGGCTGGTTTTTGCTTATCGCGGCGCTGCATTTTTTCTTTCTGATCGCGTGCGATGCCATCGTCCGCGGAGCAGTGGCGGACCGCGTCGTGGCCGTGATCGGGTGGAAAATAGTTTACGTTTGTGTGCGCGGGCTGATCACAGGTTGGCTTCTGGCCTCCTGGGTTTGCTTGTTTCGCCAATGCGAGACCGCGCGTGCGAATCAGGAAACGTGGATCCGGTATTAGAGAAGGTGAACGCGGCAAAAATCACGCGCGAGAGCAGATCGAACCTGGCCCTCGCGTTCGTTGCGCTCGGTCGCGAACGCCGTCAGGACATCACGATTTTCTATGCGTTCTGCCGGGTGATCGACGACATCGCTGATTCGACCGAACTCACCGTCCAGGAAAAAGCCCGCGACCTGGCGGCATGGCGCCAATGGCTTCGCGAGGGCACACCGGACGAACCCGCGCTCGCGCGCGACCTGCGCGATTTGATTGGGAAATATTCCCTCACGCCGGCAATGCTGGAGGAAATTGTCGATGGCGTTGAGATGGATTTGCACAACGTCCGATACAATTCGTTCGAGGATTTGCGCTTGTATTGCTACCGAGTCGCGAGTGCCGTCGGTCTGGTCAGCATCGAAATTTTCGGATACCGTAATCCGGCCTGCCGCCAGTACGCGATCCAGCTCGGCCTGGCGCTGCAGATGACCAACATCATCCGCGATGTCGGCAAAGATCTGAACAACGGCCGAATTTATCTGCCGCAAGAGGATCTTGCCCGTTTCGATTACCCCGAGGAAGACCTTCGCCTCAGAAAATACCATACGCCGTTTCGCCGCCTGATGGAATTTGAAGCCGCGCGGGCCGAGAAATTTTTCGCGGAGGCCGCGGCCCTGCTGCCGCGGGAAGATCGCCGCTCGATGGTGGCGGCGGAAATAATGCGTTCGGTCTACCAGGCCTTGTTGCGGCGAATGAAAGCGGACGGCTTCCGGGTTTTCGAAAAGGAATATCGGCTGACCCGGCTCGAGAAGACTGGCCGCGTGGCCGCGCAACTTCTTCGAGTTTGCTTGAATGCGCGGCCCTAAGTTCCCGTCAGACCTCCTCTCGAACATTTATCAAGGCCACATTATGAAGAAGAAGAATTTCCTGATTATTGCAGTCCTGCTGTTTGCCCCGTTCGTCCTCACTTCCTGTGACACAGCCACCGGACAGGGCGCCGGCTGGGGCGCTGCTACTGGCGCGGTCCTGGGCGCCGCGGCCACGGGCGACGTCCGCGGGGCCGCCGTTGGCGCGTTGATCGGAGCAAACACGGGCGCCATCATCGGCGCGTCAATCGACGAGGACCAGGCGGTCCGCTACGGGCCAAGGCCGCGCGGTGGATTTCCCTACGGCCGCAGAACCGACACGCCCGGGTTTTATCAGAGCCCGTTTCCGCCGCATCAAATCTACAATCTGCGCGGCGTCCCGCATGGCGGCATTGTGGAAGACAACGTAGGCGGCGGGTATTTCCGGAAGCCGTAAGGGACAGGCTTGGTAGGGCGAGACTCCGTCGAGCCGAAATCAGATTTCGCGGCTCGACAAGAGTCTCGCCCCACCGTCAGCCCGATTTTTTTTGCAGCGCATCGACGAGGGCCTGCGCTTCGTCGGTCATCTTCAGCAGCTCGGGCCAGGAGCGGTGATAATTTTCTCCGGGAAGTTTTCGGGTAGCATCGAATCCCATGTGCGACCCGATGTTTTGTGAAGTCGGCGCGTGATCGAGCGAATCGCTGGGGTTCCGGATGATCGTGCTGTCACGCTCGGGATCGGTGTTCGCGCAGAGGCGGAACAGCACCTCGCTCGTGTTGTGCACATCGCAGTCTTCGTCCACCACCACGATGTATTTGCTGAACATCATCTGTCCCATGCCCCACAACCCGTGCATCACCTTGAATGCCTGATAGGGGTATTGCTTCCGGATGCTGACAAAGACCAGGTTATGGAAAACGCCTTCGGGCGGGAGAGTCATGTCCACCAATTCCGGGAAGTTCATTTTGAAGACCGGCAGAAAAATCCGGACGCTGGCATCGCCCATGTAAAAGTCTTCCATCGGCGGGATGCCGACGATTGTGGTCGGGTAAATCGCGTCGCGTCGGTGGGTGATCGCCGTTAGATGGAAGACCGGGTAATCCTCGACGGCGGTATAGAAACCAGTGTGGTCGCCAAAAGGACCTTCCGGCCGCGTTTCGCCCGGCTGGACGTACCCTTCGAGCACGAAATCGACATCGCTCGGAACTTCAAGATCGACGGTCTTGCACGGCACCAAATCGACGGATTTTTTTCGAATGAACCCCGCGAAAAGAATTTCGTCCAGTCCGTCGGGCAGCGGCGCCGTCGCGGCGAACGTGTAGGCGGGATCGCCACCGAGAGTCACCGCAACGGGCATGCGCTCATTGCGTTCGTAATAACGTTTGCCGTGACGAGCACCCACCTTGTGCACCTGCCAATGCATGGCGGTCGTTCGTTCGTCGAAAATCTGC
>JBEEHC010000057.1:0-3328 GCA_041167205.1 Verrucomicrobiota bacterium | reverse complement strand
CTTTATCTTCATGCAAGCATTCGAGAATCAATTCGGGCTCGCACGCCTGCCTGCGATTTACGGATTCCACAATGCGATCGATTTCCTGAAAAACACGGAGCCAGAGCTATATTGCGATCTTGCAGCCCAGAAACTCACTTCTGTCACACTGACTACCATCTTGAATCGCTGCCTCACTAACGCGGACGTTCCGCAGTGGTGGCACAAGGGAACTACAACTGCCTCGTCAGAACAATGACTCCGGATTTTTTTCAGTCGACGTCGAAAGTTCTCACAGTCGCGGAACTAACGCGCGCGATCCGCGGCACACTCGAAACGAAATTCGGCGCCGTTTGGGTGCAGGGTGAAATTTCGAATTACAAACTGCATCCTTCCGGCCATCAGTATTTCACCCTGAAAGACCAGCGCGCGGCCATCGCCTGCGTCATCTTTCGCAATACGTTGCCTCCGTCCACCCAACCGATTTCCGATGGCGCGCAGGTCCAGGTCTACGGCAACGTTTCCGTCTTTGAAGCACGCGGGCAGTACCAACTCAGTGTCCAGATCCTCCAGACGCGCGGTGCCGGACTTCTCCAGGCAAAATTCGACGCGCTCAAGCGCAAGCTGGAAGCGGAAGGACTCTTCGATCCCGCGCGAAAGCGTCCGCTACCAAAATTCCCGAAGCGGATTGGCATCGTCACCTCACCCACCGGCGCGGCGATTCGCGACATGTTGAACGTCCTTCGCCGGCGCGCGCCGAACGTCGCGGTGATCATCAGTCCGGTACGCGTTCAGGGCGTCGGCGCCGCGGCGGAAATTGCTACCGCGCTCAATGAGCTGGCCGCACGAGATGGCGTTTGGGGACCAGTGGACGTGATCGTGATCGCGCGCGGAGGGGGCAGCATCGAGGATCTTTGGGAATTCAACGAAGAGATCGTGGCCCGCGCGATTTTTCACTCAGTGATTCCGGTCGTGAGCGCAGTCGGTCACGAGATCGATTTTACGATCGCGGATTTTGTCGCGGACCTGCGGGCGCCGACCCCAAGCGCGGCGGCGGAATTAATCGTCGCGGATTCGGCGGAGCTCGGTCGCCGTGTGAACGAATTGGCGAATTGTTTGCAGAAATGTCTGCGCAATTTTCTGCAGCAAAGTCAGACCCGCCTTCGCTTTTTGTCCGAGCGCACGCTCGCGCGCGAGCTGACGCAGCGCATGCGCGACGCTCAGCAGCAGCTGGACGTGGCGGCGGAACTGCTGCGACGCCGGCTGAAGCAGTTTGTGGTCGATGCGCGCGCGGCGCTTTCCTCGCGAACGCAATCATTGAAGTCGCACGATCCGAAACGTGAGATCGGCGTTCGGCGCGACAAGTTGGTTGATCTCCGCCGGCGTTTCACCGCGCAGGCGCCCAGACTGTTGCAAGATGCGCAACAGCGTTTCCATCGCGTCGAAGGCATCCTGCGTGTTCTCGGACCGGAAGCGACCCTGCGCCGCGGCTACAGCATCACAGCGGACGCGGCCGGGAATGTCATCCAGACGGTCACCGCGGTCCGGCGCGGCTCGCGCATCAAAACACGCGTAGCAGACGGAACGTTTGGCTCAGAGGTGACCGGAGAAACGACGCAGACTACGGCGGATTCGTGAGGGCGGTGGCGGTATCGTCGGTGGAGTCGCCTGGCAGTCTCCCAATGGCCGCGGCGAACTTGTTGAAGTCATTATTCCATCCGCTCTGGGTCGCTTCGTTTTTCCGGTAAACGCCGGCGTCTCCACCTTTGCGGATCACGACAATTCCTTTGTCGCCGTACGGGACCTTGGTCGGGTCGAGCGCGGCATTGTAGGCGTAGTTAGAAGTAACGCTGAAAATCGTGCTGGAGGAGTCAACTTCCTTGACCTTGTAAACTTTGAGGGCGCTCCTCCCAGTGAGCGTCACCGAAGCCGGCGGGCCCGAAACGGTCGTGACGTTACAGGTTGCGCCGGGCGCGTTCAGGATTTTCTGCATGTCACCGGGCTTCAAATAATCATTCTGAACCAGCTTGCTACAGTAGGCCTCCAACGAGGTCAGGGCAGGATCGTCTCCCGGCCACGAGTAAGCCGGGTTCGAATTTGCGGCTCCATCCGTCGCCATTTGGAAGCCGGCGAGATAGAGTTGCCGCGCATTGTTCATCGTTCCCGTCATCTGTCCTTTGGTTAAGGCCTGGGTCAGCGCAGGCCCTGCCAGCAGGGCGAGAATGGCGATGATCGAAATGACGACAAGCAGTTCGATTAGGGTAAAGGCGGGGGCAGATTTCGTGTTCATAGGGGGATTCCAAGGCTGCCGAAGAATAGCTTCGGGAGTCAAGGAGAATGCAAGAAGTAGCGCGCGCTACCCTTGTGCGTCGAGCTTAAAAGCGACGGTCGCCAGCGGCGGCAGGCTGATCATGAGCGAATGCGTGCGACCTTGCCAGGGGAACTCCTCCGCCTCGAAACCACCCATGTTGCCGACATTGCTTCCGCCATAGGTTTCCGCGTCGGTGTTGATAATTTCGCGGTAGAAACCCGCGCCCGGGACGCCGAGCCGGTAACCTTGCCGGACCAGCGGCGTCGCATTGACCGCAAACACGATCACATCGCCCCCGCGCGATCGCCGCATGAACGCGACGACGCTGTTATCCGCGTCGTGGAAATCAATCCACTCGAAACCCTCATGCGTATCGTCGAGTTCCCAAAGCGCGGGCTCGTTTTTGTAAACATAGTTCAGATGTTGGACCAGCCGCCGCAAGCCATCGTGACGCGGCAATTGGAGCAACTCCCAATCGAGGCCGCGGTCGTGGTTCCACTCGCGCCACTGCCCGAACTCGCCGCCCATGAACAGCAGCTTCTTGCCGGGATGGCCATACATCCACGCGTAAAACATCCGGAGATTCGCGAACTTCTGCCATTCGTCACCCGGCATTTTGTTGATGAGCGAACCTTTGCCGTGCACCACCTCGTCGTGGCTCAGCACCAGAACGAAATGTTCCTGAAACGCATACATCAACGAGAACGTGATGTTGTTGTGATGGAAGCGCCGGAAGATCGGATCGAGCGCCATGTAATGCAGGAAGTCGTGCATCCAGCCCATGTTCCACTTCATGCCGAATCCCAAGCCGCCGAGATAGGTCGGACGCGAGACGCCGGGCCAGGCGGTTGATTCCTCCGCGATCGTCATCACACCGGGAAAACGCGAATAGCAAAGCTCGTTCGTCTGCTTGATGAAGAAGACCGCCTCGAGATTTTCGCGGCCGCCAAATGCGTTCGGAATCCACTGGCCCGGCTCGCGCGAGTAATCGAGATACAACATCGAGGCGACGGCATCCACGCGGAGTCCGTCGATGTG
>JBEEHC010000056.1:0-15577 GCA_041167205.1 Verrucomicrobiota bacterium | reverse complement strand
CACGGCTCTTGCGCACGCTCACTTCATCTCCTCGATCACCTGCGTTAGATAATCGGGCATTTCCGGAAGCGGATCCAACCGGATTTGCATTGAGCCGTCCGGCGCTTTGGAAATCATCGTGCTTACTTTGGCAAACCGATCGTCCTTCTCGGGACAGTCGTCCCGAAACTGTGCGCCACGACTTTCTTTTCGTTCGAGAGCGGCGCGCGTGATCGCCTCAGAAACCGTGAGCAGAGGTTTCAGGTCGAGCGCGGTATGCCAGCCGGGGTTGAATTCGCGATGGCCGGTAACACCGGCGTCGTCAGCCCGTTTCCAAAAGGCTTTCAATTTCTCCAGCGCGGTCCGCATTTCCGATTCGGTTCGGACGATGCCGACCAATTCCTGCATTGCTTCCTGAAGATCGCGTTGCACCGAGTAGGGGTTCTCGCCGGCACCGCGCTCAAATGGCGCGACGGCTTCGCGTGCAACCATATCGATCTTTTCATTATCGATCGTGCCCTGCTTGTTTTCCTTCGCGAATTTCGCCGCGAATTCACCCGCGCGCTTTCCGAAGACCACAATATCGGAGAGCGAATTACCGCCGAGCCGATTGGCCCCGTTGATGCCGGCTGCGCACTCGCCCGCCGCGAACAAGCCTGGCACCCGCGACATTTGCGTGTCCGGGTGCACATGAATGCCACCCATCGCATAATGCGTGGTCGGTCCGACTTCCATCGGCTGCTCCGTGATATCGATGTCGGCCAGTTGCTTGAACTGGTGGTACATGCTCGGCAATTTCCTTTTGATGTGCTCCGCCGAGTTCGACATTTTTTCCTTGATCCAGGCAATGTCGAGATAGACGCCGCCGTGCGGCGATCCCCTGCCCTCCTTTATTTCGCGGACAATGCAGCGGGCCACGTGATCCCGCGTCAACAACTCCGGCGGACGCCGCGCGTTCTTATCTCCCTGACAATAACGCCAGCCTTCCTCTTCGTTGTCAGCCGTCTGCGCACGATAGTTTTCCGGAATCTGCTCGAACATGAAACGCTTGCCGTCCTTATTCGTCAGGATTCCGCCTTCGCCGCGCACGCCTTCGGTCACCAGGATTCCCATCACACTCGGCGGCCAAATCATGCCGGTGGGATGGAATTGGACGAACTCCATGTCGATTAATTCCGCGCCGGCATCGTAGGCCAGGGAGAGACCGTCGCCGGTCGATTCCCAACTGTTGCTCGTGATTTTATAGGCACGACCCAGTCCCCCTGTGGCAAGCACGATCGCCTTGGCACGAAAGATTTTGAATCGACCCCGCTCGCGTTCGTAGCTAAACGCACCGACAACCCGGTCGCCCTCTTTCAGCAACGCCAGGACCGTGTGCTCCATGTAAACCTCGATGCCCTGATGAATTCCGTGATCTTGCAACGTGCGAATCATCTCCAAACCGGTGCGATCACCCACGTGCGCGAGGCGCGGGTAGCGGTGACCGCCAAAATTTCTTTGCAGGATGCGTCCGTCCTTCGTCCGATCGAAGACCGCGCCCCAAGCCTCGAGTTCGCGCACGCGATCGGGCGCTTCCTTGGCGTGCAATTCGGCCATGCGCCATTGATTCACGTATTGGCCGCCCCGCATCGTGTCGGCGAAATGCACCTTCCAATTGTCGCGGTCGTCCACATTGCCGAGCGCGGCCGCGATTCCTCCTTCCGCCATGACGGTGTGCGCTTTGCCGAGGAGCGACTTGCAAACGAGCCCGACCGAAACGCCGGCCGCAGAGGCTTCGATAGCAGCTCGCAATCCGGCACCGCCCGCTCCGATGACGAGCACGTCGTGCTGAAAGGTTTCGTATTCGGCCATGGATCGGTTGAGCGTTAAAGCATCGCACTTCTAAATGCGAATCTTAATCTGCTCAAGATCGGCCACACGGATCATGTTCGCGCCGCGAACCCGTTAGTCGGCTGGCAATCAAATTAGTAGACGCAAAAACAGCGTCCCGCGCGAACCCTAGGTAGCAAACGGAGTGTTGATCGCGTGCCACGCTGATCAATCCCATGACAATCACGACGACCAGGCCGGTGCGTCCGGGACGTGCCAGGCGCAGTAAGCCCGACGCGTTCGCGCCCCGGAAGCGGGAGGCCATGGTCAAGGCGCCGTCGTTCGAGATTGAATTGTTCGACCCGCCAGCAGATGCGCTCTACTCCATTGAAACGACGGCGCGGTTGGCCGGCGTGCCGCGCCGGTCAGTTCTCGTCTATTGCAAGCGGCGGCTGATTTCGCCGGTGATCGGCGCGGCGGATCGCGGGTACTTGTTCGATCGAGAAGGCATTCGCGCGCTCCGAAGAATTGAAGCGTTGCGTCCGATCTGCGGCGACGATTTGGCTGGAATCAAAATCATTCTCGAACTGACAACGGCACTGGAGCGTCTGCATCTGCGCCTGTGTTCGTTGTCGAAAGAGGGTCCCTTTCGCAAAGCAAAATCGAAGTCGAACCAACGGAGGAAGAAAAAATGAATGGAACTGCGGACTCAATAATAGGCAGCTCGGTCGCCGAAACGTTCAGGCGCAACTGGTGGTTGCTCGCCCTGCGCGGTCTGGCTGCGGTAATTTTTGGCCTGCTCGCCTTTGCCTGGCCAGGAATTACCCTGCTCACCCTGATCTGGTTGTTCGGAGCCTTTGCGCTCGTGAATGGCATCCTGTCGCTCGTCCTTGCGACCAAGGCTCCCAAGGGTTATCCGCGATTCGGCAGCCTGATTCTCGGTGGCCTTCTCGGCATTCTCGCGGGACTGCTCACCTTCGTGATGCCCGGCATCACCGCGCTCGGGTTGCTCATCCTGATCGCAGCTTGGGCGCTGGTCACCGGCATTCTGGAAATCGTCGCCGCGATCACGTTGCGCAAAGCAATCACAGGCGAATGGATCCTGATCGTGACCGGTCTCGCCTCGGTGGCTTTTGGCATCCTGCTGATCCTGCAACCGGCGGCCGGCGCCTTGGTCATGGTCTTTTGGATCGGCGCCTACGCGTTGGTCTTTGGAATTCTGCTCATTGTCCTCGCCTTCAAGATGCGAAGCCTGGGCAAAGAGGGACTTACCACCGCGTGACCGGTGGCTGTTAGTTTTCCGGAACCGAAAATCTAGATCAATCTCAGGTCGTGCCAGACGCCCATTGAGCATAATCGCACGTAGAGATCGGAGAACCCGACCCAGAACAAGCTCATCCAGGCCCAGAACATGTGGCGGCGATTAAAGCAGCTGACGCAGCGATAGGCATTGTAGCAAGTGGGCGATTTGGAAAGTTGGTCGCGAAAGCCGCCGATCAAATGGCGCAGCGCATGACAGCCAAAGGTGAAGCCGCCGAGTAACACCACGTTCAGAGCCAGCACGATGGTGCCGATGCCGATTCCAAACGAAGTCTTCCCGGTGGCCGAATCAACGAACCAGAGCGCCTTCCAGACATCGGTCGCGAGCACGATGACGAACAGAATGGCGAGGTAGAGAAAATAGCGGTGGACGTTCTGCATGATAAGCGGGAAGGAACGTTCCCCCAGATAAGTCTTTCGCGGCTCACCGACGGCACATGCGGGTGGGTCCGCCCAGAACGCTTTGTAATAGGCGCCGCGATAATAATAGCAGGTGAGCCGCAATCCCCCCGGCGCCCAAAGAATCAGCAACGCTGGTGAGAACAAAAGCCATCCGGGCCACCACGCCGGTTTTGACCCGAACCAACTGTGAGGGGAAGCGCCGAAGATTTCCGGCGAATAAAACGGCGAGAGATACGGCCCAAAGAAGTAGTGGTCGCCCTGAAAGGCCGCCCAGGTCGAGTAAACGATGAAAGTCGCCAGCCCGAGAAAGACCAGGAACGGCTGCGCCCACCACGCATCCGGGCGCATCGTCTGACCAAACGTCCGCGGTGGAATTGTAACTTCTGCTTGAGCCATTGCTAAAAGCTGCTTCGGAGCCGCCGCTTAGATAGCGACGCGCTCTCCGCTTTTCAAGAAAATCCACGCAATCGCAGACCGCGAAGAATTTATCCCACTTCGCCAGCACACGCGGGTTCTTGTGCGCCTCTTCGATCGCATCGCGCGATTTCCATTCCGAAACCTCGATGACCGTGCCGTCCTTCGCCCGCATGATCACATATCTCCGCGCCTTGCGACTCGACAAAAAGTTTTGCACCCTTGTAATCTCGCTGCCAACCCACGCGAAAAAGTCTCATGGCTACGAAAGATCCCAGAATCGACGCTTACATCGCCAAATCCGCTGTTTTCGCCCAACCAATCCTAAAGCATTTGCGAAAAGTCGTGCACGCCGGTTGCCCGCAAGTGGAAAAGACCATGAAATGGTCGATGCCCCATTTTGATTTCAAGGGCGTGATGTGTGGGATGGCCGCTTTCAAGCAGCATTGTGTCTTCGGATTCTGGAAGGAAGCGCTGATTTTCGACCGCGACAAAGCGGAGGAAAAGACGGCCATGGGAAGTTTCGGATGCATCCGATCACTCGCCGATTTGCCTAACGAGAGAACGCTGATCGGATACGTGAAGAAAGCTGTCGCGCTGAATGAAGCCGGGATCAAGGCGCCCGGCCGGACCCCACCGAAGAAGAGGGAGCGGCTTTCTGTCCCGGAGTATTTCAGCGCCGCGTTGAAGAAGAACGCGAAGGCACGAAAAACGTTCAAGAATTTTCCACCCAGCAAACGGCGCGAGTATCTCGAGTGGATTACCGAAGCCAAACGCGAGGAGACTCGCAGCGAACGGCTCGCAACATCGATCAAATGGCTCGCGGCGGGCAAACCACGGCACTGGAAATACATGCCCGCAAAGAAATAGGCGCGCAGTTTGCGCAAGCAAGAGCACCCGTTCGTTCGAACTGGATGACTTATCCCGATCCCTCTCCGTCGCGCTGACGATTAGCGATATCGCCAAGAACTGCTCACGAGAGGAGTCGAACCTCCACGGGTTTCCCCATACGGTCCTGAGCCGTACGCGTCTGCCATTCCGCCACGTGAGCTGCTGTTGGGAAGCGGTTGCTAAAGTGCGCGCGCGGCGCGCTGGCGCAAGCGTAAACGACTGAGCCCTTTCGTCGGATCACCCAATCGGCCGCCGCCCATAGGGGGCGGCTACAGCACGCTACTGACGCCGCTTCTTGCGGGCGCGCTCTTCGAGCTGATTCGCCTGCCGCGCCTTGCCTAACGAGCGCAAGAGGTCCGCATAATTCGACGCGACAATCTCGTAATCCTCCGGGGGCTTCTCCGTCGCCTCTTCCCAGGTTTTGATCGAGGCGCGGTAGAGCTCCGAGGCCCTCGCATAATCGCCATTGGAATGATAGACGACGGCGAGGTTGCACTTTGACTGCGCGATGTCGGGATGCGTCGGCGGATAGGCCTTCTCGCGAATCGCGAGCGCGCGAAGATGTGTTTTCTCCGCTTCGGCAAAGCGGCGCTCGTTGGTATAGAAAACGGCGAGATTATTCAGGACCGAAGCGACATCCGGATGATCCGGCCCAAGCTGCTTCTCGTAGATCTCCAGGGCGTGAAGATAATAAGGCTCCGCTGCTTTTTGCCGCCCCGTTTTGCGATAGATCAAGGCGACGTTGTTCAACATCGTCCCGAGATCGGAATAAGGAATGTCGTCCAGTTTGGAGCCAACCTTGAAGGCAGTCTCGTAGTACCCGATGGCAGCGTCGGTTTCGCCAAGATTATCGCAAAGAAATCCAAGCCGGCGCGCGGAACGAAAGAGGGCACGGCCGTCGATCGGTTCCGCTTTTTCCAGGAAGCCGTGCGCTTTGATCAGATAAGGTTTGGCGGCGGCTCGGGCGCCGGCCTGGTCGTGGAGCTGACCGAGCTTCTCCAGGCTGAGGGTGTAGTTGTTGTCGCCAGGCTGGAAAGCGCGTTGCGCTAAATCGAGCGCGGTCTCGGCGATGCGAATTGCCTCAGGCAGCCGGTTGCTGGCCCGCAGCACGTCCAGCTTGTCGTTGAGGATGCCCCACAACTTTTCGCTGCCCTTCATGTGGCATTACCAACCCTCACTCAATTGGCTGACAAGGTGCCCCGCGAGCTCTTCGGCGGCCAGCGGCAACGCCTGCCTTTCGTCCGTGCTCACATCGGCACCAACGAAAAAGCTGGTCGATCCAGTTGCGTCTGCCGGCCCTGCGATGGTCTTGCCGTCCTTCCCGACGAGCGTGTAGTGCACCCGCAGCGTAAGATTGAATTCAGTTGTCGCCAGGACGTTGCCGCGCACCGAGCGCGCCGGCGAACGGCCGACGGCTACGATTTCGCCTTTCAGGATCGCATCGGCGTTGTCCTCGTTTACGATGCGGAAGGTGCCATCCTGTTGGAATCGCTTGATCACGGTGCCAGCGACCAAAACCTCGATCCGCGGGACCAGCGTCGCGTTTCGGAATGTGGGCACCGCGATCGAATGGACTTCACGCAGGTAAGCCGGAGTGGCTGGACCGACATGGTACCCGGCGCACCCGCCCAAAAGAAGCGCGAGCAGGAAAGTGGAGAACGCCTTTTTCACTATTCCGGGGTGGCGGCCGCTTCCGGGGTCGCCGACGGCGCCGACGCCGGCAGGATGTCAGTCGTGGATGATGGAGGCGCGGTTGTGTTGTCGGGCAGGAGGGAGGCGGGTGGCGGCAATGAGGCGTCGGTATCCGGCGGCGGCAGCGGCGCATCGTTATGCACCTCGGACTCAGAGCGGGAGCCTGGCGCCTTCTCCATTTTTTTATTTTTCTTGTTCGCCGCGGCCGCGGTCACCGCGGGAGGCTGCAGCGCAGCCTCGCCCAGCTTGGCGCGCAGTTCGGAAATTCTTTTTTTTGCGCGATCGCCCTCACGCGAGCCGGGTTGCTGACGGATGACATCGTTATAATAGATGGCGGCCGCGCGATAGTGCTTTTGCTTGTCATAATATTTCGCGATCTCGAAGGCGGTGCTGGTCTGCTTACTCTCGAGCTTCTTCAAGTTCTCGCGCGCCTGCGCCGATTTTTCGCTGTTGGGATAGCGATAGAGAAAGTCCTGGAAACCAGTCTTCGCCTTCGAAGCGGCGTTCGGGTCGTAGCTGCCGGTCGACGCCGTCCAGATATACCCGATTTGATATTGCGCGTCGACCGCGAGCGGATCGTTCGGGAACTTTTCCACGACGGACTGGTATGCCGCCAGGGCCGCATCGCTCGCTCCTTGTTTTTCACGCGCGCGACCCAGGTCGAAGGTCGCCCGCGCCGTGTACTTCCCGAAAGGGGCGATGCGAACGATGGCCGTAAAAATATTCGCGGCTTCCTCCATCGACGCCTTGAACGGAATGCCGAAAATCTTCAACTTTTTTCCCGCCAGATACATTTCGCCGATCCGAAACATGGCTTCAATGGATTCATCGAAGCGCTCGCTCTTCGGGAATTTGTCCGCGAGGACATTGTAGCTCTGCGCGGCCTTGAGATACTGGCGGGATTGCTCCTGCAACTGCGCCATCCGATAGAGCGAGCCGGGCGCGAGCGTGTCTCTGGGATGGCGCCGCACCAGCGCGCGGTAAGTCTTGATCGCCCGGCTGATATTTCCATTCCTTTCCGCCTCTTGCGCCTTCGAGAAAAGCTCTTGCGCGTTGCCGCTCATTTCCTCTTCGCCCGGCGCTTTGTACCTCGCTTTTTCGCCAGGCTTAAAGATCACAGAGCCGACGACGGGCCCGGGCGCGGCGCACCAAATGAGGACAGGCAAAATAAGTATGCGAACGTAATATTTCATCGCGTTGCGCAGGGTAGCTACCTTACCCGCCCAGTCAAGTTGGCCGGGGCAAACAAATACCCCCCCAAGCCCTCCGAGTTCCGGCTCCCGAGACAGCTATCCACGGCGTGGGATGCGATTATTTTGCGAAGGGTCCCTTGAATCTCACGGCACAGCAAAAGATCCGGCTCGGCGCTTGCGCGTGGAGCTTTGAGGAATGGCGAGGAAGCTTCTATCCGGCCGGCCTGCCTCAGGCCCGTTGGCTGGAGTTTTATTCGCATTATTTTCCTGCCGTTGAGGTCGACTCGACCTTCTACAACGCTCCCGCGGAAGCGACGGTGCGGCGCTGGGTCGAACATACGCCAGCCGCCTTTCGCTTTGCCTGCAAGCTGCCCAGGGAAATCACGCATTCCCGCCGGCTGCGCGATTGCCGTCCCGACCTGGCCGCTTTTCTCCGCGCGATCGAACCGATCGAGTCAAAACTTCAGGTCATTCTGATTCAATTGCCTCCCTCTTTCGCGCCAAAGGAGGGCCGTCAGGCGTTACGGGAATTCCTGGAACAACTCCCGCGCGACTTCCGCTTTGCGATCGAGTTTCGTCATCCCGGCTGGCATCGGCCACAGGTCATACGCCTTCTCGAGAAACATCGCGTCTGCTGGGTTTGGGCCGACACCAGCCCGTTGAACGAACGCAATCTCGCGCCGTTCGAATTCCTGCCGCGCACGACCGACTTCCTCTATCTGCGCCTTCTCGGCGATTACACCACGAAATACGATCGCGAGGGCGGGCACGTCCATCGCTACGGCAAACTTCTCTGGAAACGGGAAGCAGCGCTCGAGAGCTGGGCGCTCAAGATCGAGCGACATCTGGCCGAAACCCGGAACGTCTGGGCTTTCGTGAACAACCATTTCGAAGGCTTCGCGCCGGAGACCTGTCAACGCCTGGCGAATCGTCTTGGCTTCGACCTTTCGCTTCCGTCCGCCGAGGAAACGGCTTCGGCCAACCCCGGGCAACTCGATCTTTTTCGAAGCGCCGCTACGGAAAAAACCTAGCGAATCTCGGCCGCGCCAAAATAAGGCAGCAACTTCTCTGGGATCCGGATCGACCCGTCCGGTTGTTGGGACGTTTCGATCAATGCCGCAAATAGCCTCGGCAGCGCTAATCCCGAACCATTCAAGGTATGCAGGAAGCGGTTCTTTCCTTCCCCATCTTTAAAACGCAGGTTCATTCGGCGCGCCTGAAAATCTTCGAAGTTCGAGCAGCTCGATACTTCGAGGTACGCCTGTTGTCCCGGCGACCAGACCTCGATGTCGTATGTCTTTGCCGAGCCGAAACCCAAATCGCCGGTGCAAAGCTCGATGACCCGATAATGCAGATTTAGTAATTGGAGGACGCGTTCCGCATCCGCCGTGAGCGATTCATGTTCGGCGTACGAATTCTCCGGCGCCGTGATTTTTACCAGCTCTACCTTGTCGAATTGATGCACCCGAATGATGCCGCGCGTTTCGCGGCCGGCCGAGCCCGCTTCGCGTCTGAAGCAGGGTGTATAGGCGACATATTTCTTCGGCAGCTCCGACGCCGGCAAAATCTCTTCGCGGTGAAAATTCGTCACCGGCACCTCCGCCGTCGGCGCGAGAAACAGCTGATTTTCCTCCAGCCCATACATGTCGGGCTCGAATTTCGGCAATTGCGTGGTGCCGATCATGCAATCGCGCCGCACCAGAAACGGGGGACTCATTTCGAGATACCCGTGCTCGCAGGTGTGCAGATCGAGCATGAAATTTATCAACGCGCGCTCCAGTCTTGCGCCCGCGCCGGTGAAGCAAATGAATCCGCTGCCGCTCAATTTCGCGGCACGCTCCAGATCGAAGAGTCTTAGCTGCGTTCCGAGCGCCACATGATCCAGAACCGGCGTATTCAGCGCAGGCTTTTCGCCCCAGCTGCGCACCACTGGATTAGCACTCGCGTCCTTACCGATCGGCGCGGCTGCGTGCGGCAAATTCGGAATGCCGAGGAGCAACGCCTTCTGTTGTTCGTCGGCCGTCGACGTTTGCTCGTTCAGCAGCGAAATCTGATCGCCGATCTCCCGGACACGCGCCTCGAGTTCTTCCGACGATTCGCCACGCGAACGTTTCCCCCCGATCTCTTTGCTCAACTTTTTCCGGTCGGCGTTCAGTTGCTGCAAGGCCGTTTCCGCTTTGCGGCGTTCCGCGTCCACCCGCAGCACTTCATCGATCCGGGCGACATCCTCGTCGGACCCACGAGTCGCGAGCCGGCTTTTCACAAAGTCGGTCTGTTCGCGGATGAGCCGGATATCGAGCATCCCTTGGAATATCAGCGCCACCGACTGCGTGCAAATCTTCTGCTTTCGCACACGCTGCAGCCGAGGCGCTTTGTCGCCGCGTCGTGGTCTCAGATCGCGCCTTCAGAGCAGCGCGGCTACAGCAAAACGTCACGTGACATTCATACCGAGCGTTTGATATTTCCGCGTGGAAAGATTCAATCTTCTGAGCGTTGCGCTCGGTCTGGCCTGTCTCGCCGGGATCAATCTTTACCTCACTGTCTTCGTCACCGGACTGGCGATAAACCTGCACTGGATCGTCCTTTCGCCGAGCTACCATTCGCTCGAAGTCCTCGGCCATCCCTGGATCATTACGATCGCTGGCATTCTCTATTTCCTCGAATTTTTCGCCGACAAAATCCCCTGGGTGGACTCGGCCTGGGATGCCGTTCACACCGTCATCCGGCCAATCGGTGGCGCGCTGCTCGCGATCCAGGTGCTCGGCCATTCCACTCCGACCTTCGACGCGCTGGTGGGTCTGCTGGCCGGTGGCACCAGTCTCGTCACCCACACGGCGAAGGCATCCTCGCGCCTGATGGCGAACAGTTCGCCGGAACCATTTTCAAATATCGGACTCAGCGTGGCCGAAGACATTGTTGTATTCGGCGGACTAATGCTCATCCATTACAACCCGGTCCTGGCCATCTCGCTATTCGCGATCGCCATCGCCGCGTTTCTCTACTTCGCCCCGAAAATTCTGCGCTCGATGAAAGCGAAGATCTGGCTCGCGCTGACAAAGTTGAACGGCCCGGCCGATTTGCGGCGGCCCGCGACGCTGCCGATCGCCCTCCCCGCGCGCCTGGCCCCGATCTTCAGCAAACAGAACGTCCTTGGCGAGACAATCGCATGGGCGGTCCCCTGCATTAGCGGACGGGGCCGGCGCATCCCGGCAAATCTTTTCGGCGCACTCGTCGCGACGAACGAAGAGCCGCACAAAATTGTTTTCGTGGCCAAAAAAAGCGGGCGCGGTTTTTGCCAGACGATCGACCTGGAGGGTTCGACCATCGCGCATGAACCGCAATTTCTTTCCGAAAATCTGGTCATTTTCCCGACAGCCGGTCGCGGCCCGAGGTACTCTTTTATGCTGACCCGTTCGCGCGGCGCACTCGTCGAGCAGATGGCGGAATATTTGCGGCAACGCCTGATCTCACCGCCTCCGGCGGTCGAGACATTGGCACCCGAACCGGTCGCGCACGTTTAGGTAGGGACGCCGCGCTACGGCGTCCGCGTCGTCGAATAGACAGTTGATCCCGCGGGCGACGCAGCGCAGCGTCCCTGCCAATATTTTTTTGTCGCCAAAAGGCGGCGAAAACTCCGACACTCGGATGTTCTCTCCCCCATGCTGTTTGCCGACCGTTATGCCGAGATGCGCAACTCCGCGCGTGTCCACGAGCGCGCGCTGTTTCCTCCGCAGCGCACCCCGAGCGAATTGGAAATGCAAGCGCGCTGGTTTGCCGGCGACTTCGGCCGACGGTTCCACTCCGTCGCCGGCGATGACGTTGAAATCGTCCAATTCGGCACGTGGAACCGCGCCGCCGGACCGGATTTCTCCGATGCCGTCGTCCGACTCAACGCCGACGATCCGAGCCGCGGCACGATCGAGTTCGACCTGGCGGATCGCAGCTGGGAAACACACGGCCACGCCACGAACCCCACCTTCGACGACGCGGTCTTGCACGTCTTCGTTCATCAAAGCAACCGCGCTTTTTTCACCCGCACGAAATCGAATCGTAACGTGCCGCAAGTCCGAGTCGACCCGAATACCTTGCCAGACTCCTTCTCCGCGAATATCCCGCTGGCGCGACCGGGCCGTTGTCAGGCGCCGCTAAAAGATCTTCCCGAAGAACGGCTTTGCCGCATTCTCGCGGCCGCCTCCCAATTCCGGCTGCAACGCAAAGCGGCCCGGATCAAGACCATCATGGAAAATCACGGACGCGACGAAGCGCTCTTTCAGGAAATCGCCGCGGCACTTGGTTACAAGGAGAACAAGCTGGCGTTTACTCTTCTTGCTCAGCGGTTGCCACTCGGGCTTCTTCGCAAGCAGAGCAACGACGCAGAGGCGACGCTCTTCGGAGTAGCGGGATTTCTCGAAGCGCCGGACCTGACCATCTACCCGGAGCAGACGCGCGGTTACGTGCGCAAGCTTTGGGACTGTTGGTGGCCACACCGCGACGGAATGCAGCGACTCGTGCTGCCGGTAAAGCTCTGGCGCCTGAGTGGCACGCGCCCGTTGAATCATCCGCAGCGCCGGCTCGCCGCGCTCGCGACCCTCATCAATGCGTGGCCATCGTTCACCCGGTCGCTCACAACGAAAAACGCTAAGGCCGCTGAAGCCTTCTTCCTGGGACTCCACCATCCGTTTTGGAATCGTCATTACACACTCGCCTCGGACCCGGCCGCGGGAGACATGGCGCTCGTAGGCCAATCGCGAATCGCCGAGATCCTGGCGAATGTCCTCCTGCCCTTCTTTCTCGCTGAAGGCGTTAATGTTTGGGACGCCTACGAGAAATTGCCCGCGCGCCTTTCAAATCGTCGACTCGAGACGGGGGCTAGCCGGCTTTTCGGTGGTGATCCGAGGCGTCCGCACTTCACCAAAACCATCGCGCAGCAACAGGGCTTGCTTCAGATCTACGAAGACTTCTGTTTGCAGGATAACTCCGATTGCGCGCAATGCCCCTTCCCCGAGCAGATGCACAAATGGAAATGAAGCTTTCTCCTGTAGTGGCGGTCTTTGACCGCCGAAGGGTTGTTTGGGATCGAACGACGGCCGTCGACCGCCGCTACAGCACTTTGTCGCCGCGCCTTGGGATGGCAGGCTTTACCCTGATCGAGCTTTTGGTTGTCATCATGATCATCGCCGTCCTGACGGGCCTGGCGTTCCCCGTTTTCCAAGGCGTCCAGAACCAGGCAAAAAGGACGCAAGCGAGGAGCGACCTGATCCAAATCGTGACCGCGGCAAACGCCTACTACACCGAGTACGGAAAGTATCCTCCGACTCCCACGACTCCAGCGGACACAACGTACGGTGCGACTCCGACGAACGAGCAGCTGTTCAATGAACTTCGCTCCGTCACGGCCATGCAAAATCCAAGGAGGATTGTGTTCCTCTCACCGCCGGACGTGAAAGACACGAACAATCCCCGGGCAGGCATTAGCTCCGCTCCCGCGCCAGCCGGTCAATATTTCGATCCTTGGGGGAAACCGTACATGATTCGCATCGACACGGATTACGACAATCAACTGAGCAATCCCTATTCGCAAAACGCGGGCGCCGCGCCTCTCCTTCGAACCGGCGTTATCGCGTGGTCATTCGGGAAAGACTCGCTCTCGCAAAGCACCTCAACGACACCAGCGGACAAGAACTTCGGAACGAACAAGGACGACATAATTTCCTGGCAATGACGCGATCGGATCGGACACCGCGCTTGACTTTCTCCTTTTCATCCTTCATCCCTCTACCTTCAATCTTTCTGCCGCGGGTGTAGTTCAATGGTAGAACGCCAGCTTCCCAAGCTGGACACGAGGGTTCGATTCCCTTCACCCGCTATTTTCCGTCGGATAGTCCCGAAAAACGTGGCCTGCCAGTGAATTCCTCTGTTAACGCCTCACACCCCGCTACGATGTTTTTCGGCCGGCACCGCCTGGCGATAGGTCTTCTCCTTCTTATCGCGTTCAAGCTGTGGCTGGTCCACACCGAGGAGATTTACGGAAGCGCGACAGAGTACGATGCGCTTTGGTTCGTGAACGCCGCGAAACATTGGTATTGGGGCTCCGAATACAGTTGGACGGCATTCGCTCGGCCGCCGGCCTATCCGTTGTTCATCGCGTTCGTTCATCTCGGGTTCATTCCACTACGGATCGGAATCGAACTCATGCAAATGGCCGGATACCTGACGGTGGTTGCCGGTCTTCGCAAGGCCGGTGTCCCCCGCTCGGTTTGTCTTATGAGCTTCGCCGCTATGATCCTGCATCCAGGCAGCTTCCAGGGCAATAGCGTCACGATGGCCGATAACTTCTACGCCGCTATCCTGCCTTTAGCTCTAGGTGGTTTCCTGCTGACTCTCTTTTCGGCGAAACTAACACACGCGACGTGGACAGGGATAGCTCTGGCCGCGCTCTGGAACACGCGGGAAGAAAGCTTTCTCATTCTCCCCATGATTGTTGTCTTCCTCTTCGTCGCTCTTTTCCGGCAGCGATTAGTCACGCGCTCGTGGAAGGGGGCAGCTCGCTATTGGCGAAAACCGGCCGGCGCGATGCTTGGAACGCTTATGCTGCTAAATCTGGCGATCGACGCCGCCAATTACCGGGCCTTTCACAGCTTCTCGAAATCTGAGCTAACGGCATCCAGTTTTAGAGCTGCGTACAAGGCATTACTTCGAATCAAACCCGTCCACGACCAGCGCTTTATTTCTGTCTCCACGGATGCGCTTCAGAAGGCCTATAGCGTCAGTCCTACCTTTGCACAGCTCAAACCGCAATTCGAAGGCGAGCTAGGTCACAATTGGCAAGTCCCGACTTTTGAGGCTCTCGGGATCCATGAAATCGGTGGACCCTGGTTTCTCTGGGCGTTGCGCAGCACGGCAAGCAAGCAGGACATCCACAAGAGCGCGGCATCCGCGAATCGCTTTTACCGAAATGTCGCTAAAGAGATAAATCGCGCCTGCGACGAAGGCAGGGTTCCCAGTCGCTTTGTGCTTTCCAGCCTTCTCGATCCGGGAGCGATGTCGCACATTCGCGACATGCCGCAATCGTTTCCAAGAATCGCTGTTTTGTTTCGGCTCCGATACCACACGTTCGAAGCCCGCGACGACGACATCCTCAGTGAGTCGCAGCGTGCCCTCTATGATGAGATGACCTACCGTAGCCCCGCTCCTGGCCGGATTGGAAGCTTGGGCATCTCGGCCACGCTCGAGAACTTTATCGGCAGTTACCATCGCTTTCTCGTTGTCGGCCTGTCATGGGCAGGATTGGCCGCAGCATTAGCGATTGCCTGGCACTTTCGCTGGCTTCAAGCGAGCGACCCGCTCAATGCAACGCTCATCCTTCTGGGCGCCACGATTTTTCTGAGGGTGTTACTCTTCACTTTTCTCGATGCTACGTGGTGGGTAGGCGGCTATGACCGTTACCTTTTCCCGGTCCTGCCGCTTTATTCCTGCTTTCTTATCTTATTGATCTATCAATCAATCGCCCTTTGGCGAAGAGCTAGACAGGCGATTTGAAGGCCGTTGCCACGACGCTGGCCGCGGTCGCACTTTTCGCGCTGTTGTTTGTTCTGGAGCGCTCTTTCCCTCTGCGGAAAGGCACCCACTCACTTATCACACGTCTTCTTGTGAATGTTGCCGTTTCGGCACTTTTACGTTTCTCGCAACCATTACTTTGGTCCAGCCGGCAGCCCAATGGGCATTGCGCTGGTCCACTGAAAGGCCTTTTGGTCTTGTCCACCTTCTCACCCTTCCAGCGTGGCTTGAGCTGATCGCCAGTTTTCTGCTGATGGACCTGGCTTTCTATTACTGGCATCTGGCCAACCACCGCGCGCCATTTCTCTGGCGTTTTCACA
>JBEEHC010000055.1:0-17486 GCA_041167205.1 Verrucomicrobiota bacterium | reverse complement strand
GGCGGTGATTACGGGCACATGCAGCCATTGGCTCATCAGACTCGGCAAAATTGCGATCATCGTGAGGAAAATCGCGCCCGCGAAGGTGAGACGAGTCATCGTGTAATCAAGAAAATCCGCTGTCGGTTTTCCCGGGCGAACGCCGGGAATGTAGCCCCCGTACTTCTTGAGATCGTCCGCGATTTGGGCGGGCTGGAATTGCGTGGCCACCCAAAAATAACTGAAAAAGAAAATCATCGCCGCCAGGACGACGTAGTGCAGCCAGCCAGTCGAAAGCATGTCGGAGATGGTCTTTGCTGTCCGGCTGTTCTTGAAAGCAACACTCACGATGGTCGTGGGAAAGAGCAGGAGCGCCCAGGCAAAAATGATCGGCATCACGCCGGCGTAATTCACCTTGAGCGGCATGTATTGAGTCTGGCCACCGTACATTTTCCGGCCCACCACCCGCTTCGCATATTGCACCGTGATTTTTCTCACACCCTGAGTGACGGCTATGACCGCGGCGATCACGATAAACAGGAAAAGGATCATCAGGACGAGAATCGCGGGATTGACCTGGCTCGTGCCCGTCTCAGCCGACGGCACAAATGTTTTCCACGCCTGGGCAAGGGCCGCGGGCAGACGCGCCACAATTCCAATCGTGATAATGAGCGAGATGCCATTCCCGATCCCCCGCTCCGTGATTTGATCGCCGAGCCACATCAAGAACAGCGTGCCAGTGGTAAGAGACAGCACCGTAATGATGCGGAAAGTCATGCCCAAGTCTTCCACCAGCGGGATTCCTAATTTCGCTATCGTCTCGGTGATTCCCGGCAACATCGTGTGGTACGATTCCGGGTGCTGAAACGAAACGGCCAGCAGGTAGGCCTGAACGATGCAAAGAGCTACCGTCGCGTACCGCGTGAACTGCATTATTTTCTGGCGCCCACCGTCTTCCTTGGCGAGCCGGCCGAGCTTGGGGATGACCGCCGTCAGCAACTGCATCATGATCGACGCGCTGATGTAAGGCATGATCCCGAGCGAAAAAATTGCGCAGTTTTCGAGCGCGCCGCCGCTGAACAGATTGAACAAGGCCGCGACGTTGCCGCCCTGATTTTCCGTCAGCGATGTGCGAAACCATTCCTGGATCACCGCCTGGTTGACCCCCGGCGTAGTAATCGCGGCGCCGAGGCGCACAATCACGATTACCGCCAGCGTAAACAGAATGCGCCGACGCAGCTCCGGTATCTTGACCGAGTTTAAGAACGCCGAAACCATCGACTAGGACTTCGTGATCACCGGAAGAAGACTAGCTCTTTTCCGCTGATTTCTTCTTCGCCTTGGCCTTCGCCGGCGCTTTCTTCTTCGAAGACGGTTTCTTCTGCGCCGCCTTCACTTTTGGAGCGGCCTGGGCCTCCGCCTCGGATGCGTCAGCCGACGACGAGGGCTCTTGGGCCACGCGGGGTCCGCGCACTGGCTTTTCCCGCATTGTCACAGTGCCGCCCGCCTTCTCGATTTTCTCACGCGCGGAGGCACTGATCTTATCGGCCTCGACCGTGAGACCGTGCTTCAATTCGCCACCGCCGAGAATCTTGAGTCCGGCGCCGTGACCGCGAATCAAATTCGATTCGCGCAAGAGTTGCTCGTTCACGAGAGTGCCTTCCTTAAAAGCGTTCAGGTCGCTCAGATTCACGATCGCGTAATTCTTGTGAAAAGCCGCGTTGTTGAAACCACGTTTGGGCAAGCGCCGGATCAGCGGCATCTGGCCACCTTCGAAACCGAGACGAAGGCTGCCGCCGGAGCGCGCCTTTTGCCCCTTGTGCCCCTTACCGCTCGTCTTGCCGTGACCGGAACTCTCCCCGGACCCGAGCCTCTTGACGCGATGCCTCGATCCCGGGCGCGTCCGCATATTGTGCAGCCGGATCACGATTGCTCGGCCTTCCCGTCGTTCAGGCGAATACCGCGCACTTTCAAAATTTCATCACGCCGGCGCAGGGAGCGCAGCGCTTCTATGGTCGCCTTGACCACATTCGAATGATTGCTGGAACCAAGCGACTTCGCGAGCACGTCTCGAATACCGACCGCTTCGACGACCGCGCGAACGCCACCGCCCGCGATCACGCCTGTCCCAGGCGAGGCCGGACGAAGTAGAACGCGCCCGCCGCCATACTCACCGATGGTCTCGTGCGGGATCGTGTTTTCGTGCAGGGACATTTTTTCCATCGATTTGCGCGCTGCTTCGGACGCTTTGCGGATCGCCTCGGCGACTTCATTCGCTTTCCCGAAGCCGACGCCGACTTTGCCATCGTGATCGCCCGCGACAATTAACGCGCTGAAGCTGAAACGCCGGCCGCCTTTGACGACCTTGGCGCAACGATTGATGAACACCACCTTCTCGGTCGTGTCCCCTCTCGCCGCGGAGCTCTTGTCTGTCTGGCGTTCCTGCCGTCTGCCGCCGCCGCCGCTGTGTTGTTGTGCCATGATGTTCTAAAACTTGAGTCCGCCTTCGCGCGCCGCGTCCGCGAGAGCTTTCACTTTTCCGTGATAAAGAAAGCCGCCGCGGTCGAAGATAACCTTGTCCACTTTCTTGGAGAGCAAACGCTCGGCAATCGCCTTGCCGACCTTTTCCGCCGAGGCGCGATTCGCTCCCGCTTTTGCGTTGCCAACGATCTTCTCCTCCGTGGTGGCGGCCGCAGCCAGCGTGCGCCCGGCATCGTCGTCGATGACCTGAGCATACACATGCTTGCCCGAGAAATGCACAGCCAGGCGCGGGCGTTCGGCGGTGCCGCTAACGCGTTTTCTGATCCGCGTGTGAATGCGGTGCCTGATTTCCTTACGATCGCGGGCGGCCATAACTATTGAACGGTCTTGCCTTCCTTGCGGCGAACGATTTCACCAGCGTAGCGCACGCCTTTGCCCTTGTAAGGCTCCGGCGGGTAATACCTGCGGATGTCCGCGGCGACCTGGCCCACGAGCTTCTTGTCGATTCCCTGAATCATGATCTTGGTCGAATCGGTTACCGTGATTTTGATTTCCTGCGGAATGGGAAACAGAATCGGGTGAGATTTTCCAAGGCTCAAATTCAGGGTGGAACCCTGCACTGCTGCCTTGAAGCCCACGCCTTCGATCTCGAGCTGTTTCGTAAACCCTTCGCTCACGCCCAGCACCATGTTGTGCACGAGGCTGCGCGACAGGCCATGGAGCGCTTTCACACTGCGCGTTTCCGCTTCGCGAACGATCGAAACGCGATTGTCCTGGACGCTACCCTTGATGTTGTGCGGCAGGTTCCAGCTCAACTTCCCTTTCGGACCTTCGACGGCGACGGCGCCATCGGCTCCGATATTCACCTTCACCTTGGCGGGAATCTCGACGGCCTTATTTCCAATACGTGACATAAAATTGCGACGCGCTTACCAGACGTAAGCCAGCAGTTCGCCTCCCACGTTTTGTTTTTTTGCTTCGCGTCCTGACAGAATACCGCGCGGCGTGGAAAGAATCGACACGCCCATTCCGCCCAGCACTCGTGGAATCTCTTGCGCTCCGACGTAACGGCGCAGTCCCGGACGGCTGACACGCTTCAAGCCCGTAATCGCACTCGTGCGGTTCGCGATCTTGTTTGTGATCTTGATCCGCGGGTGCGCCGCTTCGGTATCCACTGAGTAATCGATGATGTAACCCTCGTCCTTCAAAATACGCACGATCTCCGCCTTGATCTTCGAGTACGGAACAAACATTTCTGTCTTCTGCGCGTTCGCGGCATTGCGCACGCGGGCGAGAAGGTCGGCAATAGGATCTGTAACTGTGCTCATGTAAAAATAATCAGGCCGGCTGAGGCGCTGCGACCGGCTTCTTCGCCCGGTCGCTGAACGGCATTCCCAATTAGCTCAAGAGCGATTTTGCTTCTTCGTTCGTCCGCGCGGTGGTGACGATGGTAACATCAAATCCGATATTGCGCTTGATTTTATCGAGCTCGACCTCGGGAAAAATCGCCTGGTCCGAAACACCCAGCGTGTAATTGCCGTGGCCGTCGAAGCCTTTCGGCGAGACGCCCCGGAAATCGCGAATGCGCGGCAGCGACGCCTTGATCAAGCGCTCCAGGAATTCGTACATGTGCTCGCCGCGCAAGGTGACCTTGGCGCCAATCGCCTGCGCCTGACGCAGCTTGAAATTCGCGATGCTCTTCTTCGCCCGAGTCTCTGAAGGCTTCTGGCCTGTGATCAATGCCAGTTCGGCCTTTGCATCTTCCAGCGCCTGCTTCACGTCCGATTGCGAGCCAACCGAAGTATTGATCACGACCTTCTCCACCTTCGGGACCTGGTGCGGATTCTTGTAACCGTGCTGCTTTTGCAGCGCCGGCATCACGCGCTCTTTGTAATCCTGATAAAATTCGTTCTTCATGGGTCGGGCCTATTCTTCCTTCGCTTCCTTCGTCTTTGAGCCCTTGCTTTTCGGAGTCTTTTCTTTCGCGGCCTTCTTCTTACCCTTGCCCTTCGCCGCGCGTTCGCCGCGTTCGAGGACCTTCACATTCGAGATGTGAATCGGACCTTCGCGCTCCGCGATCTTCCCTTGTGGATTGTCCTGCGATTTCTTCAGGTGCCGCTTGATCATCCGCACGCCCTCGATCAACACGCGCTGTTTGCGCGCGATCACTTCGAGCACCTTGCCCGAGGAACCTCGGAAGTTCCCGGTGATGACTTCGACGTTGTCGCCTTTGCGGACGTGCAGCTTGATCCGGTTCATAAAACTTCCGGGGCGAGCGAGACGATTTTCATAAAATTGCGCTCACGTAATTCACGCGCGACCGGCCCGAAAATACGGGTGCCGCGCGGATTCAAATCCTTATCGATAATGACAATGGCGTTGTTATCGAAACGGAGAACCGAACCGTCCCCGCGTTTGATCGGTTGCCGCGTCCGCACGAGCACTGCCCGGACGACTTCGCCCTTCTTGACGGTGCCGGTGGCGCTGGCTTCCTTGACGTTCGCCACAATCACGTCACCAATCCCGGCCGACTGCGCCGTCCCCTTGCCGATCACGCCAATCATCGTCGCCATGCGGGCGCCACTGTTATCGGCCACGTCGAGTCTGGATCTTAGGTAAACCATAACAATCTTCCTCTCCCCCTACTTCTGCACCACTTCCACCAATCGCCACCGCTTCAATTTGCTCAGTGGTCGCGTCTCCATGATCCGGACGGTGTCTCCGGGCTTGGCCTTGTTCTCTTCGTCGTGCGCGTAGAATTTTCTCATCTGCTTGACGATCTTTCCGAATTTGGCGTGAGGCACGCGCGTGACGGTGCGGACCACGATGGTCTTGTTCATCCCGCTCGAAACCACCTCACCCGTGCGTGTCTTGCGCGCGCCGCGGCTTGCCGCCGGAACAGCCTCCGCCGTTGCGCCGCTTTGTTGATCGTTTGCTTCTGCCATAAAATTATTTCGTTTCCGTCTTGGCGGCGCGTTGCGAGAGGACCGTTTCAATCTTGGCCACTTCCCGGCGCAGGAGTCGCAGCCGGCTGGGCTGCTCCAGTTGACCGCTCTGCTGCTGCAAACGGAGATGAAGACTTTCCTGACGCAGATCTCGCTTCTTCGTCAGCAACTCATCAGAACTCATCTCCGATATTTCTTTGAACTTCATAACTCGTTAGGCGGCCGCCACGTGATGCCGGGTCAGGAATTTTGTCCGCACCGGCAATTTGTCCGCCGCGAGGCGCAGCGACTCGCGCGCGACCGACTCGGTTACACCATCCAGTTCGAACAAGATGTTGCCTGGCTTGACCGTTGCGACCCAATACTCCGGCTGGCCCTTGCCCTTGCCCATTCGGGTCTCTGGAGGGCGCCCGGTCACGGATTTGTCCGGAAAAATGCGGATCCAGAGTTTGCCTTTGCGTTTCATGCTGCGCGTCAACGCCACCCGTGCCGCTTCGATCTGCGTGTTGGTGATCCAGGCGCGCTCAAGCGTCTGCAAGCCGAACTCGCCGAAATCAATTCGCAGATTGCGTGACGCCGTCCCCTTGCGGCTACCCCGCTGGGTCTTCCGGTACTTCACGCGTTTTGGCATCAATGGCATAACGGTCTCCTAAAAAATTCTAAACTTCGGCAGGCTCCGGCGGCGGCGGCAGAACCGCGGGTGTCTCAGCAGCCGGCTCCTCTTTCTTACACAGCCAGCACTTCACCCCGATCTTGCCGTAGACGGTGTTCGCCTCGGCAAATCCGTAATCAATGGGAGTGCGCAGGGTGTGCAGGGGAACTTTGCCTTCGCGATACCACTCCGAGCGCGATATTTCCGCGCCGTTCAATCGGCCCGAGCTGCGCAACCGGATTCCCTGCGCGCCAAAATCCATCGCCACCTGCACCGCCTTCTTCATCGCGCGGCGATAAGCAATTCGACGCTCGATCTGCAGTGCCACGTTTTCCGCCACGAGCTGGGCGTCAAGCTCCGGCGTCTTGATTTCCTGAATGTCGATCTTGATCTGTTTGCCCTGCGCCATCTTCGAGATCTCTTCGGTCATCTTCTCGATCTCGGCGCCTTTGCGGCCAATCACGATCCCCGGCCGCGCTGTATAGATAGTCACGCGAATGCTGTTCCACGCGCGCTCGATCACGATCTTCGAGACGGCCGCGAACTGCAGCTTCTTCTTCACGTAATTGCGAATCTTGAGATCGCTGTGGAGAAACGCCGGCATTTCCTGCGGGGAGGCGTACCACTTCGAACGCCAGTCACGGTTGACCGCGAGGCGAAATCCAATCGGATTAACTTTTTGTCCCATAGATTATTCCTTCGCTTCGGTCTCCACCTGGTCAGGTGTTGTTTCCGGCGTCTCCGTCTTCGCCTCCGATTTTATCTCGGATTTCTCCTCGTGTTTCGGCTCGCTCTTTTTCCTTCCGCTCGTTTTCTTCGATTTCTTCTTCTGCCCCTTTTTCTTGTCGCGCGTCTTGATCTCGATCTCGTCGGTCAAAATGATCCGGATGTGGCTGCTGCGCTTCAGGATCCGACTGCCGCTTCCGCGAGCCCGCGGCATCATCCGTTTCGCGGTCGGTCCTTCACCCACCGTCGCCTCTTTTACGACGAGGCCATCGACGCGGAGGTTCGCGTTGTTCTCCGCGTTTGCGACCGCGCTCTTTAGCGTCTTGGAAATGAAGCCGGCTGCCTTTTTCGGGCTAAACGCGACGAGATCGAGCGCTGCCGAAACCGGCAGGCCCTGAATTGCGCGCGTGACTTCGCGCACCTTGAAGGGCGAAATCTTCGCGTACCGATATGTCGAGCTAACTTGCATTTGTTTTCCTATTTCAAACTCACATTCTTGCGGGCGTCCGCCTGGAGGCGGTCACCCACTTTAATTTTTTCAGAACCCATTTCTTGAACCACCGCACCGCAAATTCTCTGCCGCACATCCACTACTCGCAGCGTCGCGACCATCTTGTCTCCTCGCATCACTCGCATCGGCATTCCCATTTTCACTCCCTGCTTTTCCCCGATATTGCCAACCACCAGCGACCATTCTTCCTTCACGCTAATCACCCGGCCGTCCATCAGGGTCCCCGTCTCCTCCGGGGAACTCTGCGCCTTCGTGGCCAGCTCACTCGAGCTGCGCAACTGCGCCTCCACTTCCATTCTCGCCAGCGCATCTCCTCCCGTGGAGGTCTTGAGCAGGTGCAAAATTGCCTCGCTCAACCCCAACATCTGGTCGCGGTATTTCTCCCGTTCAATCTGCATCAAGCGCAGATCGGAGACCGCGCTTAGCAAACGCTGCTCGAGCTTGGCTCGATCCTTGTTCGCCGATTCGAGCCCGAGCGCTTCCATGCGCAGTTGCAGGTCCGAATACTTCCGCCGGAAAACTTCCGCCTCCACATTCGATGCTGCCAGGCTATCGGTCAATGTCTTGACCGACTCCCGCGCGAGCGAAAGCTGCCTCCGCAGCTCCTCGTTCTGAGAGAGCATAGCGTCAGCGGTCACTTTCGTGTCCGCATTCTCAATTTTGGATTCTGACAAAGAACTATTTCCCTCTGCCGCCAGGCAGAACGTTGAGATTACCAAGCTGAGAGTTGAGAGCCGCTTTCTCCCGTTCTGTCTCTCAAGTCTCAACTCTCACCTCTCAACTATTTCGTCACCTTCGCGGTGTGCGAACCGTGCTTCTTAAAGATACGCGTCGGCGAAAATTCACCGAGCTTGTGACCGACCATGTTCTCGGTCACAAACACCGAGATAAAAGTCTTTCCGTTGTGGACCATGAAGGTGTGACCGACAAAATCGGGCGTCACCATCGAGCGGCGAGCCCAGGTCTTCACCGGCTTCTTGATGCCTGACGTATTCATCTTGTCGATCTTCTCGAGAAGATGCGGCTCGACGAATGGTCCTTTTTTTAAAGATCTAGCCATAAATCAAAATTACTTTTTGCGCCGGTCCTGCATGATGAAGCGGTCGCTCGGCTTATGTTTCGCGCGCGTCTTGAACCCTTTCGCGAGCTGGCCCCACGGACTCACCGGGTGATGGCGTCCGCCACCGCCCTTCGATTTGCCCTGACCGCCGCCCATCGGGTGATCGATCGGGTTCATGACCATGCCGCGGACATGCGGGCGCCGGCCTTGCCAGCGCGTGCGTCCGGCCTTGCCGCTCGCCACGTTCATGTGATCGACATTGCCGACCTGACCCATCGTCGCGAAACACGTTTCGTGGATCCGGCGAATCTCGCCCGAGGGAAGCTTCACTAGCGCGTAACCGGCTTCGCGGTTGCTGAGTGTCGCCTGTTGTCCGGCGCTCCGCGCGATCTGGCCCCCGCGACCCGGTGCGATCTCGATGTTGTGAATGCTTGAGCCGAGCGGGATCGTGCTGAGCGGCAGCGAATTTCCGAGATCGGGCGTGGCCTCATTCCCCGACATGACTTTCGCGCCCACGGTCAACCCGTCCGGCGCCAGGATATAGCTCATCTCGCCGTCCGCGTACTTAATAAGAGCGATGCGCGCCGAGCGATTCGGATCGTATTCAATCCCGGTGACCTCGGCCGCGATGCCGTGTTTCCGGCGCTTGAAATCAACCTTGCGGTATTTCTGTTTATGTCCGCCGCCGATGTGCCGGGAAGTCAGACGGCCGTTGTTGTTCCGGCCGCCGCTTCTCTTCTTCACCTCGATGAGGCTCTTGTGCGGCGTCGACTTCGTGATCTCGGTAAAAGCCGGAAGCGACTTGAAACGAAGCGCGGGAGTAAGTGGGCGAAAAGTTTTGAGAGCCATACAAGTTAGACGAGGTCGATCTTCTCGCCTTCCTTCAGCGTCACGATTGCCTTTTTCCAATGTGGCTTGCGGCCGAAATCGGCGCGGCGTTCGCGCTTTTTCTTCCCGGCGTAGTTGCACGTGTTCACCGCGACGACCTTCTTGTTGAACAATTTCTCGATCGCCTGCTTGATCTGAATCTTGTTCGCGCGCGGCGAGACCCGGAAAACGTATTTGTTCAGCTTCTCGCTTAGCAGTGATGCCTTTTCGGTCAGCTGAACGGTCTGGATGAGATCGTAGTGTTCGTTCATTCCCGATTCATCCTTTCGGCCAGATGTTCCAACGCCGACGGCGTGACTAAAATCTTGTCGAAGGCGAGCAACTGCTCCGCATTCACATTCGCAGCCGTCGCCAGCAGGACCGGCTTCACGTTCCGCGCGGACTTGTAAGTGTTGTCGTCAAACGAGTCAGACAGGATCAAAACCTTCCGCGCGTCGGTTTGCTTTTTTAGGAGAGCGATAAACGATTTCGTCTTTAACTCTGCGACGGCGAACTTATCGACGGTCAGCACGTCCCCCGCCTTAATCCGTTCGCTCAGCGCTTTCTGAAAAGCCAAACGCTTGGTGGTCTTGGAAACCTTTTTCGAGTAGTCGCGCGGCTTTGGTCCGAAAACGACGCCACCGCCCCGCCAAATTACTGACGATTTGTAGCCGGCGCGGGCCCGACCCGTTCCTTTTTGCCGCCACGGCTTCGCGCCAGAAAGATTCACGTCGGCCTTCGACTTCGTATTGGCCGTGCCGGAACGCCGCGCCGCGCGCATTGCGACGACGGCGTCGTGTAGCGCCTGGCTCCCGCGTCCATTCTCGATCAACTCGATCCTGGCTTCCTTGGCCGCTTCAGCTGTCAAAACTTTCGCGCTCATTTGGCCTTCGCTTCTCCCGCGGGTTTCTTAATGGCAGGCCGAATAACGACGTAGCTCCCGTTCGATCCAGGCACCGCTCCGCTGATCAAAATTACTTTTTCGGTCTCGCGCACCTGCATCACTTGGAGGTTCTGCACGGTGACACGCTCGTCACCCATATGGCCGGGCATGCCCATGTTTTTCCAGATGCGGCCAGGTGTAGAGCGGTTGCCGACGGCGCCGTTGCGGCGGTGTGTTTTCGAACCGTGCGAGGCGCCCTGGCCCTGGAAATTGTGCTTCTTCATTACACCCTGGAAGCCTTTGCCCTTCGAGCGACCGATCACATCCACCCAATCGCCCGGCTGAAACTGAGTGACGCTTAGATCGATGTCTCCCTCGGGGGCGTCAGCCTCGAGGCGAAATTCCTTCATCAATTTCTTCGGCTCGGACCCAGCCTTCTTGAATTCGCCGAGCCGCGCCTTCGTCACGCGAGACTCTTTCTGCACGCCGAAGCCCACTTTAATCGCGGAGTAACCGTCGTTCTCCGCCGTGACCCGGCGCAGGAGCACGTTATCGCCGGCTGCAATCACGGTCACCGGACGCATCCGACCGTTCGCGTCGTAAACGCTGGTCATGCCGATTTTTTGTCCTAGTAAACCGATGCTCATGGTCGTTGGTTTGCAAATTGTTCGAAGCTAGACCGCTAAATCTTGATCGTAATATCCACGCCCGCCGGCAGGTTCAGTTTCTTCAACTCGTCGACCGTTTTCGCGGTCGGCTCGATGATGTCGAGGAGGCGCTTGTGCGTACGAATTTCAAATTGGTCCATCGACTTTTTGTCGACGTGGGGTGAACGGTTCACCGTAAATTTTTCGATCAACGTCGGCAGCGGAATGGGTCCCGCCACTCGCGCACCGGTGCGCTTCGCCGTCTCCACGATGTCAATCGCGGATTGATCGAGCATGCGGTGGTCGAATGCCTTCAAGCGGATGCGGATGCGTTGGCCGTTCGTCATTTAGTTTCCTTCTGATCAAGGACCGCCGCCACGAGCTGCGCCGGCACCTGTTCGAAATGTGATGGCTCCATCGAGTAACTCGAACGGCCCTTTGAAAGTGACCTGATCGCGGTCGCGTATCCGAACATTTCCGCGAGCGGAACTTCGGCCTGGACCATCGTGAGATTTCCCTTCACTTCGATGCTGCCAATCTTGCCGCGGCGGCGATTCAAATCGCCCATGATGTCGCCCTGATATTCCTCCGGAGTCGCATTCTCGACCTTCATGATTGGCTCGAGTAGGATCGGCTTCGCTTTCTTGAAAGCGTCTTTCACCGCAAAAATCGCGGCAAGTTTAAAGGCCATTTCGTTCGAATCGACGTCGTGATACGAGCCGTCGACGATATCTACATTCGCGTCGATGACCTCATAGCCACCAACCACTCCGGTGGTCATCGCCTCTTCGATCCCCTTCTTGCAGGCAGGGATGTATTCCTTGGGGATGTTGCCGCCGACGACTTTATTCTCAATCGTAATGCCTTTGCCGCGCTCGTTCGGCTGCACCTTAACAATGACATGGCCATACTGACCGCGGCCGCCTGATTGCTTGATCAGCTTGCCCTCGCCATCGGCCGGCGCGGTAATGGTCTCGCGATAGGCGATCTGTGGCTTGCCCGCATTAGCGTCCACTTTGAATTCGCGGAGCATGCGGTCGCGGATGATCTCCAGGTGGAGTTCGCCCATTCCCGCGATGATCGTCTGGCCCGTATCTTCGTGCGTGAAGACTTTAAAAGTGGGATCTTCTTCGGAGAGCCGCTGGAGAGCGACGCCCATCTTCTCCTGGTCTTGCTTTGTCTTCGGCTCGATCGCCATCGAAATAACCGGGTCAGGGAATGAAGGCGGCTCGAGCAGGATTGGAAAATCCTCGTCGCAGAGCGTGTCGCCGGTGGTGATGTTCTTGATGCCAACAATCGCCGCGATGTCGCCCGAAAAACAGGTGTCGATGTCCTCGCGTTTATCCGCCTGAATTTGAATCAATCGGCTGATCCGCTCGCGCTTGTTCGTGCGCGGATTGTAAACGTTGTCGCCCTTGCTCAATTTCCCCGAATAGACGCGAAAGAAAACCAGTTTCCCAACGAATGGGTCGCTCCAGAGTTTGAAAGCGAGGGAGCAGAACTTTCCTTTGTCGTCGGTCGGCGCTTCCATCTTCTCGTGGGTGTCCGGCTCCATCCCGACCGCGGGCGGAATATCGAGCGGCCCCGGGAGATAATCGATCACGGCGTCGACGAGATACTGCACCCCCTTGTTTTTAAACGCCGACCCTCCGACAACTGGAATGAACTTGTTTGCGATTGTTTGGCGGCGGATGCCGGCCTTGAGCATCTGCGGCGTAACCGGCTTTTCCTCGAGGACTGCTTCGGCTACCTCATCGTCGAGGTTGGAAATCGCCTCCACCAAATCGGCATACGCTTTATCGACCGCGGCCTTGTTCTCTTCAGGAATGTCCCGCACTTCGTAGATCGAACCCATCGAGTCGTCATCCAGATAGAACACCGCCTTGCGGTTCACGACGTCGAGCTGACCGTGAAGATAATCTTCCTTTCCGAGCGGAAGGAGAATGGGCCAGGCATTGGCGCCAAGTTTTTTGCGCATCGAGTCGATCGACATGTCGAAGTCGGCTCCGACGCGATCCATCTTATTAATGAATGCAATGCGCGGAACGTTGTACTTGTTCGCCTGCCGCCAGACAGTTTCCGATTGCGGCTGCACGCCAGCCACGGCATCGAAGACCGCAATTGCACCATCCAGAACGCGCAACGAACGCTCGACTTCAGCGGTGAAATCCACGTGCCCCGGAGTGTCGATGATGTTCACGCGCATTTTTATGCCGTCGAACATTTTGTAGACGCCCTCTTCGGGCTTCTGCATCCAGGCGCAGGTCGTAGCCGCTGACGTGATCGTAATGCCACGCTCGCGTTCCTGTTCCATCCAGTCAGTCACGGTGTTGCCCTCGTGCACCTCACCGATCTTGTGGATCATGCCGGTGTAAAAAAGAATGCGCTCGGTCAGCGTCGTCTTGCCGGCATCAATGTGCGCGGCGATGCCGATGTTTCGCGTCCGCTCGAGCGGATATTTCCGATCCGGCGAATTCGGGTTCGCGGGAGCTGCGGATTTTTGTTCGAGCGTGGCGGGCATAACAGAAAATGGTTACCAGCGAAAATGGGCGAAGGCGCGGTTGGCTTGTGCCATTTTGTGGGTGTCGTCGCGCTTCTTGATCGCGTTACCTTGACCAGACGCGGCATCTTTCAATTCGGCGGCAAGCGCTTCGGCCATGGGCATGCCGCGACGGTTATCGGCGTATTGCACGATCCAGCGCATCGCGAGAGAAACCTGGCGCGCCGGCGTGACTTCCATCGGCACTTGATAGGTGGCGCCACCGACCCGGCGCGACTTTACTTCGAGGCGCGGGCGCACATTTTCCAGCGCCTTGTTTACGATTTCGAGCGGATCAACCGCGTCCGAGCCTTCGCGCGATTTATCGATCGCGGTGTAGACGATCCGCTCCGCGAGCGATTTCTTGCCCCGTTTCATCACGGTGGAAATGAGGCGCGCGACCGCAGGACTGCCGTAACGCGAGTCGAGCTTCTCCTCTTTTTTGTAAACTTTCCGCCGACGAGACATGTGATTCTGTTTCCGTACTTGTTAAAAAATTACTTCTTCGGTTTCGCTTCCTTGGCCGCCGCATCGCCCCCGGCTTTCGGACGTTTCGCGCCGTATTTCGAACGGCTGCGACGGCGCCCGTCAACTCCGAGGCTATCGAGCGTTCCCCGCACAATGTGGTAACGCACGCCCGGCAAATCCTTCACGCGTCCGCCTCGCACGAGCACGATGGAGTGCTCCTGGAGATTGTGTCCTTCGCCAGGAATGTAGGCAATCACTTCCTGGCCATTCGTCAACCGCACTTTTGCCACTTTTCGCAGGGCAGAATTTGGCTTCTTCGGCGTGCGGGTCATCACTTGCGTGCAAACACCGCGCCGCTGCGGACAATTCTTCAGCGCCGGTGATTTCGATTTCACCGAGACCTTCTTTCGTCCCTTGCGAATAAGCTGATTTATAGTTGGCATCGTCGTTAAATTAAAAGCCGCCCGATCTCGTAATCCGGGCGACAAAAAAACCGCACAGGCCGCGTTTACCTTCCCACGCACCTGATGCGGAGAGCGGGCAATATAGGAACGATTCGAGAGGCTGCAACAATATTTTCGCAAGTTTGCGCCGCTGCAGTCGATCGGCGGCAGACTCATCATCGGCCAGGGCAGCCGTTCCGAACGATCAATTGACATCTAGGGTTTTTCTCTTATTTCTGTTTAGACAGAATTGACTGATAGTTATGGCCTCTCTCTCTCCCGTCGCCCAAAAGTTTATCCTGCATTGGGGCGAAATGGGCACGCGCTGGGGCATTAACCGCACCGTGGCTCAAGTGCACGCTCTCCTCTTCCTTTCCGAGAAGCCCCTGCCCGCCGATGAAATCGCCAACACGCTCGGCATCGCCCGTTCGAATACCAGCACGAGCCTCCGGGAATTGCAGAACTGGGGCATCGTCAAAATTGTTCACGTCCTGGGCGATCGCCGGGATCATTTCGCCTCGATGAAGGATGTTTACGCCATGTTCCGGGCGATCGCGCACCAGCGGAAGAAGCGGGAGATCGATCCGACAGTTCACGTCCTGCGCGATTGCCTCGCGGACGCGGAGAAACCGAAAGCGGCCGACGCGCGCATCCGGGGACGCTTGTCGGACCTTCTGGAGTTTTTCGAGCTGGCCGGCGCCGCCTACGAGAGGCTGGAGAAACTGCCCACGCCTGCGGTTCTCAAGCTCGCGAAGCTCGGCGACCGCGCGCTGCGCATGGTGGGTATTTCCAAATAGCCTTCGGCCGGTGACGACCGCGACCGCCACCCGAGATTTAAGCGCGGCGGGCCGGCGCCGGATGCTCGCGAACACAGGCGAACCACTCTTCTTCGCCGGATGGGATCGAGCAGTCTTCATCCATTACGAGGCGGATCCCGCCCTCCTTCAACGCCAGATTCCTTTCCAGCTCGATCTCCGCGACGGGCGCGCGTTTGTCAGCATCGTCGCATTCACGTTGTCGAGAATGCGCCCGCATATCGGTGGTCGGCTTGGCGAATGGCTCTTCAAACCGATCGCCACGCACGAATTTCTCAACGTTCGCACTTACGTCCAGCATGCCAGCGAGCCCGGTATTTTTTTCCTGGCCGAATGGCTTTCCAATCCGCTGAGCGTCCGGCTCGGGCCGCGGATCTTCGGTTTACCATACCGGTTTGGTCATCTCAGATACGCGCATGCGCAGGACGGCGGCGAAATCCACGGGGCCGTAACTGCAAACGAAGGCCGGCTAGGATATCGCGCCGCGGTCCCTCCCACCACCTTCGATCCGAGCGAAACCGGATCGCAGACTGAGTTTTTGCTGGAGCGCTACACAGCCTTCACTTGCCAACGCCGGCGCCGCCGTCTTTTCCGAGTCTGGCACGAGCCCTGGCCGCAAACGCCAATCGAAATCGAAATTACCGCGGACGACCTGCTCGCTTCGACCGGCAATTGGTGGAGAAGCGCAGAATGCGTGGGGGCAAACTACTCCCCCGGCGTCGACGTCTGGATGGGGCGCCCGCACCGGATTCGCGCTTAGGGAGATACGCTCCACCCTTGTCATTCCGAACGCAGTTGAGGAATCTCAAACGCGAGCGAGCGCCCCGCGTGAATTCCCCAGTGAGAGATTCTTCGATTGTGTTTCGCCTGCGAAACTTCGCTCAGAACGACAGGGCCTTTAGGATCTAACGGCGAAAGGGAATCAGGCGCCGCTCGTACTGGCTAATTCGCCCAACACCGCCCAACGCGCGTAAAGACGCGCGATTTCGCGCCGAGCCTCAACCAATTCCACCTCGAACTTCGCGTAATCGGTCGCATGCGTTGTGTAGAAATCCGGTTTGGCAAAAAGGGTTTCGATTCGCGCAACCTCGTTTTCCGCGGCCAGGATCGCGGCCTCCATCCCTTCGAGCTCGCGTTCCTCTTTCCATTTTAGTTTGCGCGGCTTTGCCGCGGGGCGCGAGGACGGGCCCGACTTGGGCGGTTCACTGGTGACGGCCTTCGCTTCCTCCGATCGTTTCTCGAGGTAGTAATCATAATTCCCGACGCCATAGCGGAGGACCCCCTCCCCTTCGAAGGCAAGAATCGCTGTGCAAACGCGATTGAGAAAATAACGATCGTGGCTCACCACGATCACGCTGCCGCCGAACGCAACCAATGCTTCCTCGAGCAAGCGCAACGTCCCGAGATCGAGATCGTTTGTCGGTTCGTCGAGAATGAGAACATTTCCGCCACGCTTGAGAATTTTCGCGAGCAAGACTCGACTCCGCTCGCCCCCGCTGAGCTGATTGATCTTCGTGTTGATCCGCTCCTCGGTGAAAAGGAATCGCCGGAGATATCCGCGCAGCGTGATGTTCTCCTCACCGAGGCGAACGTATTCGCTTCCCTCGCCTACTTCTTCCCAGACCGTCTTTGCATCGTCGAGGAGGAGCCGATTTTGATCGACGTAATTAATTTCGGTTCGCGTGCCGATCTCCACCACGCCGCTGGTCGGTTCCAGCTGTTGCAGCATGATCTTGAGCAACGTCGATTTCCCCAGGCCATTCCGTCCAACAATCCCGAGGCGTTCTCCGGCCGCGAGATTCAGCGAAACATTTTGGAATAGCGCGCGGCCGCCGAGTTCGATCCCCACGTCGCGCAACTCGATCACACGATTTGCCAGCTTCGGCGCCGGCGGAATGATGAGATCGACATCAAGCTCGGCTTCCGGCGCATCTTGCCCGGCCATCTCGAAATAGCGCTCGACCCGGTCCACTGATTTGGTTCGCCGCGCGCGGGGTGCTTTCCGCACCCATTCGAGCTCGCGTTTCAAAAACTTCTGGCGCTTGTGCTCCTGCATCTCCTCGACCGCCTGGCGCTCGGCGCGGGCGAGCAGGTAATCGGTGTAATTGCCTTCGTAGCTAAAAAATTTTCCGCGCGAAAGCTCAACGACGCGTGTCGCGATACGATCGAGAAAGTAACGATCGTGCGTCACGAAAAGGCAGGTGCCGGCATAGCGCGCCAGGAAATCCTCGAGCCATTCGATCGAACCGGTGTCGAGATGGTTCGTCGGCTCGTCGAGGATCAGGAAATCGGGACGGGCCAGCAGCGCGCGGCAGAGCGCCACCCGTCTTTTTTCGCCGCCGGAGAGACTGGCTACCATCCGTTCGGGATACGGCGCATGAAGATTGGTGATGAGACTCTTGATTCGATGCTCGAGATTCCAGCCATCGAAATGCGAGATCTGATCGAGCAAGATTCCGCTCCGCGCACT
>JBEEHC010000054.1:0-14588 GCA_041167205.1 Verrucomicrobiota bacterium | reverse complement strand
GACCGGTCTATGGGCCCAATCGTGGATCTGCGTTGTCATCTATCCGATCCGCACAATGCAGGTCGCACGGTTATACTGCTTCAATTCGGGTCCGGTTCGGTGATCTACAAACCGCGACCTGGAGATGGCGAATGGGAATGGTTTTCCTTTCTCCATGGAATGAACGCTCAATCTTTTCAGCCAAGGCTGAGAGCTGCGCGGGTCTTGCTCCGAAACGGTTACTGCTGGATGGAACGGATAGAACCTTCCTCCTGCAAAGATAAGCCGGCCGCGCGCCGATTTTATCGACGGATGGGCGGAATAATAGGCGCCGCCTACCTTCTTCGAGCCGCGGATTGCCACCGCGACAATATCATGGCTGCGGGCGAACATCCTGTCCTGGTTGACGCGGAAGCGTTATGCCATCCCCTCCTCGGAGCGAAGACGGAAACTCCGTTCGATCGGTTATATCGGACTGGTTTTTTCCCAGGCTCAAGCCAACGAAGCTTACAGTCTCGCAGCAGCGTGCTGGGCCCTGCGACCGTTGGTCGACATGTTCCCCGCATTCGTGGCAAGGCACTCAGTCCTGCGCGATACGAGCGCGAGATCGTTGACGGATTTTGCCGAGCGTGGCGTTGTGTTCTCGGAACCAGGAATCGCCGCGCCGGGTTCATTCGACGTCTACGGCGTATCTGTTCTCGGAAAAGACGTTGGATTTACCGGCCGACGGAACAATACGCAGCCATAGCCCGAGTTTCGATTCAACCCGGCGCGGTCCGCTCCGGAATTGAGCGCGAGCTGCTTATCGCCCGGCTCTGTTCCAGGAGGACGGCGCCTTCTCCAGTAATTCACACCGAGATCGCCGCCTTGAAGCGGCTCGATATCCCCTATTTTACTAGGAGGATCAAAGAGCGGTCGCCTCTTCACCAAGGCGTCGTCCCAACGGAAGTCACCGATGCTCTCCGCCGAGCACTCAACTCATGAGCGGAGCATTTTGCTATGCCGAGCTCCTTAGCTCCGCCACGCGCTGTAGGTGCAAACTTGAAAGTCCTCTCCGTGTCGAACCTCTGGCGCACCGTTTTCGGGTGGAAGGAACTCGGGAATCGCAAGGACAAGATTCTTGAGCCGCTCCTCTGGTGTTAGGAACTGGACCCGAAAATCATCGGGGAACTCTATCTCTGCTACTTCTCTGACTGCCTGCTTGGCTGATTCAGCCGAGGCAAGGCATCGGTTGCGATACTCAACGTCGGAGCCGGCGCGCGTCAGAACATTCGTCAGACGGTCAAGCTTCTCGTCGTTTGTTAATTCATCCCACGGGCTTTTGGCCATAATATTTAGTTGGTTGGTTGATGCCGTCACCGGGGACGTAACGGTAATTCTGCTTTGTTTTTCTTCTCTGCGACTGTCATGGAAAGGTTTGTGATGACTTCGTCAAATTGGGAATCCCCCCGGAGCAAGTCGAAACGAGGATCCATTTGTAGCGATCTGTAATCGATCCAGCCCTGTTCCACAGCAGACTGCAAGTGCTCGATGGACGGATCCGTCAGACCCAGCGACGATTCGACCGCTGCCAGGCGATAAAGAGCTTCCGGGTTGTTCGGCTGCCGCTCGACCATGTTGCGCTCTGCCTGTAAACAGCGCGTGAGTATTTCTTGTGCCTCCCCGGATTGCCCCAGCTCCTGGAGCGACCTTCCGAGCGCGCCTTGATAATCGACCGCTCCGTAAAAGGAGCCGCCACCATTGGGCTCGCGCAGCGAAAGCTCTGAATAGAGTTTCGCGGCACTTGCGAAATCTCTCGCGAAGAACTCAATTTGCGCGGCCAACCGGGTATCATCACCTTGTTCATCGGAAGGGCGCGTTCTCCGGTTCTCTCGTCGGGCGGCACCGAAGTCACCCTGGAGCAATAAAAGATGCGCAATCCCAACTCGCGCGCGACTTGCGCCGGGGCGGAATTCTTCTGCGCGCTGGTAGGCCAGCATTGCGCGCTCGTCGGCTCCCAGCTTTGCCCACGCATCCCCTATCATGAAGTCAACTTCCCCTGGACGTTTCGTCCACCTGCGCGCCCGGTCATACCAAGGGAGGGCCTGCTGGGGAGATCCCAGTGTATCCAAAGTCATGCCGATAAAGCGTTCTAAGGTGTCGTCGGTGCCATGGACCTCGGCGGTTAAGAACAATTCCTCCAGCGCCTGCTGAAACTGGCCCCGCAAGTACAGGACGCCAGCCAGTGCTCTGTGCGCGTCCGCAGAATTTGGCGAGAGGGCGGCTGCCTTCCGTGCCTCTGCTTCTGCAACCACAAGAGAAGCGGCATTAAAGCTATAGTATGTTCGTGTGGTTAACGCGCTCGCAAGGTAGGCGTGGGCAAGCGCGGAGTTCGGTTCCAGACGAACCGCTTTTTCGAGTAACTCGACGGCCCGGTCCAAATCAGGGAGGGTAGAGCGAAATGTTAATTCGCGCGCAGCGAGGATCGTCTCGCGCGTATTGTTGTTCCGCAGGCCTATATCCAATCTCGCGTCCGGGTGATCGATTGTGTCTTTGCGATCGATGATAGAATAGAGCGATCGAGCGGTAAGGTCATCCAGAAGGCTCCCAGACACTTCATTCCTGCTACTCTCCCACGAACGCGCGAACAGCAGCTCCCCGGAGGCGGCATCCAAAAGGCGGACGGAAATCCGGGTGTTACTTCCGACTTGCCGCTTAGTCCCGGTGAGCAAAGTGCGGGCATTCGTCAGGCGGGCCGTCTGTTGCAACTCTTCGGCGGTCGATCCCGTGAGTGGTCCGGCGTTTGTTACCCGGGCAGGCCCGATGAAGTTCAGCTGGACTTGCAGCGCCGGGGCAAGTCGCAGCGCCAACGTTTCGTCCGGGGCAGCGGTGTCCAAGTCAAGAAATGGCAGGACGGCAACGGAGTGGGAACTTAACAGATGTTCATCGGCGGCCCGCTGGAGGGTGCGCTCGCGAAGTCCACGCGCAACGGAAAAGGCGCCCAGGAGCGAGGCGACAACGAGACTCGCCGCCAGAAGGCGATTACGAGAAGACCATCGCCAGAGACGGGCGCGCAGGGAAACGGGGCGCGCGTTGATGTGGCGGCCCTCCAGCCAATTGCGCAGGTCTTCCGCCAGATTCCCTGCTGAGTGGTAACGAGCGGCGGGCTCGCATTCGAGGCAGCGCGCACAGATTGTCTCCAGGTCCCGATCCAAATGAGGCGCGAGCGTCCGCAACTTCGGAGCCGTTTTCGCGGCGGACTCTTTCATGACGCTGAGCGCGTTGTCACCTTGGAATGGCAGCCGCCCCGCAAGAAGCTCAAAGAGAATGGCGCCCAGACTGTAGATATCAGCCGCGGGCGTGAGCTGGGCGGCGGGCCCGTCGGCTTGTTCCGGGGCAATATAGCCGGGCGTTCCAAAACTCGTGAGCGATCGCGTGAGATGACTCGCAATTTCCTCGCACCGGGCCAGACCGAAATCGCTGATGAGCGGTTCGCCCCGGCCATCCAACAGGATATTTCCCGGTTTGAGATCGCGATGGAGAACGCCTTGTTCGTGAGCGTACTGCACGGCCTGCGCGACCTTCGCCATAAGCTGGACGCTTTGACGGGGTTCCTGGTGAAGCGTACCGCGCGCCTGCAACAAACTTCCGTTTGGTGCGTACTTCATCGTGAAAAAAGGAGAGCCATCCGCCGTCTCACCGACATGGTAGATCGGGATAATGTTCGGGTGATCGAGGCGCGCGGCGGTCTCGGCTTCCCGACGGAAACGAGCCAGCGACTGGTCGGAATCGCCTTGGTAAGCCAGAATGCACTTCAGTGCGACGATGCGCCCGGAATGCGGTTCACGGGCGCGGTAAATTACCCCCATTCCGCCGCGGGCGATCTCGTCGAGAATCTCGTGCTCGCCAATGCGCCAGTCTCCGTCTCGCGATTTTACCCCCGCGAGCGCTTCCTTAAACGTTTCCGTTTCCAAGGTCACGGCGTCGTCATCGAGAGCGCCGAGGAGAAGGCAATTCAAACAGAGGCCGTTGGCGAGACGCGACCCGGAGTTGCATTCCCCGCATAACTCGGGTTCGTCTAGAATCGAAAAGGGAGGATCCGTTGGGGGAGCAATCTCCATAGCCTGTTTAACCGGTTCCGGCTGAAAGCGTCGCACACAGATAACGGATTTCATCATCGATGTCCGCGTCCGTTTCGACCGTTTTCGCAATCTCTTCCCGCAAAAGTGCGCGATACCGCGCGCGAAATTGGTGGAGCAGACTCTTCACCGACGGCTCCGGCACACCGAGGGCAGCCGAAAGATCCTGATACGAAATGTCGCCCCGTTCCGTCGTCAAATATCCATTCAGAACCTCATAAACGCGCCGGCGGCCTTTGCTCTCGCATTCCGTCCGCAGCCGTCGCAATGCCTCTTCCGCGATGGCCGCCGCCCAACTCAAATCAAACAACGCTTCGGCCGGAGATGTCGCGAGCGCCTGCGGGGAAATCGATAGTTGGCACGGGGCATCGGCCATCCATTTTTCCCAAGAGACAAATTGCAGGTCGCCTCCGCGCTTTTGCGTCCGGCGCTTTACCCGGGCGTCGATCAGGAAATTCTTCAACGATCTGATCAACAGGGAGCGAAAACGTCCGCGCGTGGGATCGGCGGATTGCAGGAGAGTGCCTTCCAAAATCACGAGAAAAAAATCCTGCGTCAGGTCTTGCGCGTCCTGGGCGGAATAGCCCCGCCGATAAATGAACGTGAAGATGGGTCGCCAATAAATCTGACAGAGTTGGGCCAGCCCCTGATCGGCATCGCTCCGGACACCTGCCGCGCCTCCGTTTCGAATCAGGCTCCACCGAGTCGTGGCGAAGTGCGTGAGAGCATCTTTTCTTTCTGGCAACTCAACGACTGCTCTCACGCCTCTAGCGTGCCCGGATCGGAATTGTACAACAAGCATAAAATTACGTAGTCGTACGTACTCGCACCTAGGGTCGAATCTCGATGACGAAAATAGCGTTGAATGCTCCTCCATTTTCCCGTCGTCAGTGGCAACTTTGCCCAAGGAAAATCGTAATAATCCTTGAAGCGTATTTATCCGGAAAAGGCATTCTTGAAAATGCGCGCGATCGCTTTTTTCAATGACGAAATAAATGCGCATCCTGATTGCTGACGGTCAGGAAAGCGTGCGGGTGATGGTCGAGCGCGAACCGGGCTGGGAATTTTGCGGAGTGGCAGAAAATGGAAGGGAGGCGATCGGATCATCGCATCAGGTTTCGATTTCTTGGCGAAATCGTCGCTTCTATTGCATTCCGGTTAATTAGAAAGTCATGAATCCGATTCGTGTCCTGCTCGCGGACGATCATGAGCTGGTCCGTGCTGGCATTCGTGCCTTGCTCGAGAAAATTCCCGGGGTGGAAGTGGTGGGTGAAGCCGGTAACGGCCGCGAAGCGCTGGAACTCGTCAAATCGGAATTGCCGCACGTTGTCCTGCTGGATATCGCGATGCCAGAACTCGGTGGCCTCGAGACGTTGCCCCAAATCATCAAAAATTTCCCGAGTGTAAAGGTGGTCATTCTCTCCGCCCATGTAACTGAGGATTACGTGAGTCGCGCGTTACGTTCCGGGGCCTCTGGTTACATGCTGAAACATGCGGCGGCGGTTGAATTGGAGTTCGGGATCAATTCCGTAGCGCAAGGGAAGATTTATCTCAGCCCTTCGGTTACCCGCACGATAATCAATAGCTACATGGAACGGGGCGGCGGCGAGCTGAGCCCTCGCGAACAACTCACTGCGCGCCAGCGTGAAATCCTGCAAATGATTGCCGAAGGGAAGAACACCAAGGAAATCGCGTCTACGCTGGAGATCAGCGTCAAGACGGTGGAAGCGCACAGGCTGCAATTGATGGCGCGCCTGGAGATTCATGATGTGCCCGGCCTGGTCCGTTACGCGATTCGCAACGGCATGGTCGACGCGTGAAAGAGCCCGTCAAAAGCAACCTAAGTTACCCATCCGTCAGCCAGCTATCACGCGAAGCTTAGATACACCCTCGTCGTCAAATTCAGTTCTGGTGGTCGCGGAAGGTTTCGGCGAGCATATCAGTGCAACCATAGGACGAAGCCATGACGAGTGCGGTGATGATGTGTCATCACGACCAGCGTTTGGTCGTCCTTTCCATCGTTATCTCGATGATGGCCGCCTTCGCGGCGCGCGAGCTGGTGGAACGGATAAACGAAGCGCGAGGTAGCGCGTGGCTCGCCTGGCTGGCCGGCGCCTCGGCGGTGGACGGAATGGGCACTTGGTCCATGCACTACACAGGAAAGCTTGCCTGCCACCTGCCCGTTCATCTGCTCTTCGACTGGCGCATGGTGTTGCTTTCCTTGCTCGTGGGAATAAGTGGCACCGCTGCGACTCTGCTCGTTCTGACCCGCCACAAATTTGGATGGGGCCGCGCCCTTGTTGGCAGCATCCTGCTCGGCGGCTGGGGAGTTTCGGCTCTGCATTACGTTTCCATGGCTGCGATCGTGGAGCCTGTTCCACAATATGCATCCATGCCGCTCGCAATCGCCGCCGTTGTTCTGGCGATGGCAATTTCTTTCGGCGCAATTATTCTGGCGTTCCGGTTCCCCGTCGAGGTGAGCGGGAGCCGCTGGCGCAAGCATGCCAGCTCCATCCTGCGCGGAACGGCAAATCCCGTCATGCACTACACGGCCATGGCTGGAGTTACATTTGGTTTGGGACAAGCCCCGGACCTGTCTCGCGCCATCGGAATATGGTCCATCGGTGTCGCAGGCATCAGCATCGCGCCATTGATGGTGCTCGTGGTCGGTCTGCTTACCTCGCTGGTAGATCGCTTGAACAAACAGAGAATTCTTCTCAATGAACTCTTCGAACAGGCGCCGCAAGCAGTCGCCTTGCTGAGCGACGACAGCAAAATTGTGCGCGTAAACCGCGAGTTCTCACGCCTGTTCGGCTACAGCGCTGTCGAAGCGATCGGGCGTTCCCTCCGGGAGTTAATCATCCCTCCAGAATTCATCGACGAGCACGAGCGGTACCTGGCCGCTTGGAAGTCCGGCGAACGCATGGATTCGGAAGTCGTTCGACAACGCAAGGACAAGAGCCGCCTCCACGTTTCGGCGCTCGCAGTGCCGGTGTCTCTCCCGGGCGGGAAAATCGCGGGCTATGCAATTTACCGAGACATTACCAGCCGCAGGAAGGCAGAAGAGGAGTTGAAGAATTCTTATGCGCAATTGCGTGCGCTTTCGCGTCGCCTCGAGGAAGCGCACGAGAGTGAGCGCCGGCATCTCGCGCGCGAGCTGCACGACCAGATAGGCCAGGCCCTGACCGCGGCGAAAATTAACACGGAAATACTGCGATCGGCGGTACCTTCCGATCTCAGCCCGCGGCTGGATGAAACCGCGACAATCCTTGACCGTCTCCTTCAGCAGACGCGTCAGATCTCGCTCGATTTGCGACCGCCGCTCCTGGACGATCTTGGGCTGGGACCCGCGCTACGTTGGTACGTGAACCAACAAGCGGAGCGCGCCGGCCTACAGGCGAGGTTTTCCACCGATCCTCTCGCGGATAACGTTCCGCCGTATATTCAGACTGCCTGCTTTCGTCTTGCGCAAGAAGCGATCACCAATGTGGTGCGGCATGCGCACGCCACAATTTTGACTGTGGAAATTCGCTGCGACGAGGCGTTCTTGCGTCTCGTTGTCCGCGACAACGGCGCAGGGTTCGATGTGGCCGAGGCCCAGGCACGCGCTGAGCAGGGGGCCAGCCTCGGCTTGCTCGGCATTAAGGAGCGGGCTGCACTCGCTGGTGGCAGTGCGCGCATTATTTCTTCCGCCCAGGGCACGACCATTGAAGTCATTTTGCCATCAACGGCGTCCACCAGCGGACTGGGCCAGTCTGGATAGGAGGCGACAAAGGTCTTTGGGGGAATTGACCCATATGTTATTCAGCATGGAGTGGAAGCCTTTTGATCCACCGCCATGACAACCGAAGAACAGGCGAGCGAGCTGAGGAAAACGGGCATCAGCGTCATCGGCGACGTGCGCTGGGGAACACACTTCTGTTGCTTCTACGAGACGAAGCAGGATCTGCTCGACGCGCTAGTGCTGTATTTCAAAGCGGGCCTCGAGAACAACGAGTTTTGCCTCTGGGTTGTGGCACACCCTCTGGCCGCGAAAGAAGCCAAGCGTGCTCTGGGGCAGGCTATCCCTGACCTCGACCGCCATCTTGCGGAGGGAGGCCTCGAAATCCATGGCCACGACGAGTGGTATCTCGACAACGGACGGTGGGATTCGCAACGAGTCCTTCAATCCTGGCGCGATAAACTTAACCACACGTCAGCGAAGGGCTACGCCGGATTGAGAGCGTCAGGAGATGCGGGCTGGATCAAAAACGGTGACTGGATGGCTTTTCGCGAATATGAAAAACAGGTCGACGCGCTGATCGCGGAGCAACGGAGCATCATCTTGTGCACCTACCCGCTCACCACGAGTCCAGGCGATCAGGTTTTCGATGTGGCGCACATCCATCAAGTGGCGGTGGCCCGACGGCACGGAAGCTGGGAAACCGTCGAGACTCCTCAATTGAAGAAAGCCAAGGCCGAAATAATCAGACTCAACGACGAGCTGGAACAGAAGGTCGAGGAACGAACCAGAGAACTGGTCGCGGCCAATGAAACGCTCAGATCTGAAATCGCCGAGCGCAAGCTGGCGGAAGACGCAGTCAAGAAGGCCGACGATCGCATTCGGCTCACCATCGACGCAATTCCGACGATGGCGTGGAGCCTTCGACCTGACGGCGTCCTTGATTTCCTCAATCAGCGCTGGCTGGACTACACGGGTCTTTCTTTGGAGGAGGCAATCGAAGAGCCGACGCGCGCAGTCCATCCCGAAGACCTTTCGAGGGCTGTGGAAAAGTGGCTCATGGCAAAGGCCACCAGCGAAGCGTACGAAGATGAAATGCGGTTGCGGCGGGCCGACGGGGAGTATCGCTGGTTCCTGGTGCGCATCGCACCGCTGCGCGACGCGCGCGGAAACTTGATTACGTGGTACGGAGTAGCAACCGATATTGAGGATCGCAAGCAAGCGGAAATGCAGTCGCAGGCGCTGATTGACGCAATCCCGCATCAGATCTGGAGCAGCCCGCCTGACGGTGCCATTGACTATTGCAATCACCGTTGGCGCTCCTACACCGGATTAGAGTTGGAAGACGTTCGAGGGTATGGCTGGCAGACCATGGTTCATCCCGAGGATCGGGATCGGGTGCTGAAGGCCTGGCGCCACTCGGTGGCAAATGGAACGCCTTACGAACAGGAAGAACGGCACCGTGGAACCGACGGGACGTACCGTCGGTTCCTGTCTCTTGGCGTGCCGTTGCGCGATCCCCAAGGACGCATTGTGAGGTGGTACGGGACGAACACCGATATTGAAGATCGCAAGCGGGCGGAAGAAGCGTTGCGTAGGAGTGAGAAGCTTTTCGCTGTGTTTATGGACCACCTGCCAGGCTTTGCCTGGATGAAGGACCTCGAAGGCCGGTATGTGTATCTAAATAAAAAGGAGGCGGAATTGGATGTGTATCGCGATGGCGCGATCGGGAAAACAGATTCGGAACTTTGGCCGGCGGAAATTGCCTCCGCTTACCGGGCCAACGATCAGCAAGTGATTACTACGAGAAAGGCGCTACAAGCCGTAGAACCATCCCTGGCGAATGGCGAGCGAAGCTACATGCTGGTCAGCAAGTTTCCGATCTTTGATCAGGAAGGATCGGTGGTGATGGTGGCCGGAGCAGGCGTGGATATTACTGACCTGACCCAGGCTAAGAATGCGTTGAACGCACAAGCGCTTCGTTACAAAACGCTGATGGAAACGTCGACGGATTCAATTTGCGTCTTGGACGGGAAGGGCGACTTGCAAGAAGCGAACGCGGCATTTCTGAGCCGGCTCGGTTACACCTCAGCAGAGGCGAACGGTTTGAACGTCGTGGACTTTGATGCGCAGTGGGATCGCGAACAGCTGGAGGACAAAAGGCGCCAACCGTTCGATAAAAGCGCCGTGTTCGAGACACGGCACCGTCGAAAAGACGGGTCTGTTTTCGATGTCGAAGTTTCTGCGACCAGCGTCCAAATAGGTGACGAACAATTGTTCTTTTGTGTGACCCGCGACATTACCGAGCGCAAACGGGTGGAGCAGTCGCAAAGAGAGAGCCAGTTGCGGTATGAAACACTCGTGCAGTCGATCGACGGTATCGTATGGGAGGCCGATCCCAAGACTTTCATGTTCACCTTTGTCAGTAAGCAAGCGGAAAAAATTCTCGGCTACCCGTTGGAGCAATGGTTTGAGGGACCGGGTTTTTGGCCGGATCACATGCATCCAGGCGACCGCGATTGGGCAGTTAAGTTTTGCGTGGATGCTACGGCTAGAGGAGAGGATCATCAGTTTGAGTACCGAATGATCTCGGCCGACGGTCGGGTGGTTTGGTTGAACGACATTGTTTCTCTCGATGTCGCTGCCGATCAATCCGCCACCTTGCGAGGCCTCATGGTGGACATCACCGAGCGCAAATTAGCGGACCAGGCGCTACGCGAAAGCGAAACCAAGTTCCGCCGGTTGCTGGGCTCGAATATTGTCGGCGTGGTCTTCTGGACGATTCAGGGTGACATCCTCGACGCCAATGACCTCTTTCTAAAGATGATCGATTACACGCGCGAGGATCTTCGGCAGGGAAATTTGGATTGGACGAGCCTGACACCCCCGGAATACGCCGGAGTCGACGAGAAGGCGGTCGGCGAGCTACTCACCACGGGAACCTGCAGGCCGTTCGAGAAAGAATACATTCGCAAGGATGGCAGCCGGCTTTCCGTCCTGATTGGGTCGGCGCTGCTCGACGATCAGAAGCAGACGGGCAGCAGTTTTGTCATGGATATCACCGAGCGCAAGCAAGCGGAGGATGCGCTGCGGCGGAGCGAGGAAAAATTCAAGACGCTTTTCGGAATCGCGCCCGTCGGCATCTCGGTCCTGGATCGGCAACACAACGTGATCGACGCGAATCCCGCGCTCGAACGAATCACCCGCCTGCGAAGGGAAGAATTATTAAACGAAAAGCATCCGCATCGCACCATTCTTAAGGCGGATGGCACGCCCATGCTGCCTGCTGAGTTTCCGAGCGAGCGTGCCATGACGGAGAACCGGCCCGTCCATGATGCGGAAGCGGGCGTTGTCTTGGAAAACGGTGAGATCATCTGGGTCCAGGTCAGCGTCGCGCCGCTTGCCCTGCCGGAAGCGAGCGCAGTCGTGATCACGCAGGACATGACCGAGCGCAAGCGGGCGGTGAAGGAACTACAAGAGGCGAACGATCAACTCCAGATCCTTTCACGCCGTCTCTTCCAGGTGCAGGAAGACGAAAAGCGGCATATGGCGCGCGAGCTGCACGACGAGATAGGCCAGGCTCTCACGGCGGCAAAAATCAACCTGCAAAGCGCGCAACGCGTGGACGATCCAGCCGATCTTGCGCGGCGCCTCGATGAGAGCATCGGAATTCTCGACGGCCTCCTCCAGCAGACGCGACGGCTTTCGCTCGATCTGCGACCTCCGCTCCTGGACGATTTAGGACTCGTGCCGACCTTGCGTTCATACGTGGATGAGCAAGCGCAACGCGCGGGTTTTCGAGTCACCTTTTTCGCCGACCCACGCCTGGAACGGCTCAGCGCTGAAATCGAGACCGCCTGCTTTCGGGTCGCGCAGCAGGCCTTGACGAATGCGACGCGGCATGCGCAAGCGCGAAACGTCAATGTCGAGTTGCACCTTGCCCCACAGGCACTTCACCTCATCGTGCGGGACGATGGCGCGGGATTTGACGTCAAAGCCGCGGAGGAGCGAGGCCGCCGCGGAGAAAGTTTTGGATTGCCCGGAATGCGCGAGCGTCTTTCGCTCGTGGGTGGCGAACTGGATCTGAAGTCCATCCTTGGCCGGGGCACGGAAGTCCATGCTTTTCTTCCGTTGGGGATCGACTCGCACGTTTCCGGATTGGTCTGAAGCGATGAATCCGAACCGGGTGTTACTCGTCGACGATCACGCGCTGGTGCGCGCTGGCATTCGCTCATTGCTCGAGAAAATGCCGGGAGTGGAGGTCGTGGGGGAAGCGAGTAACGGCCGCGAGGCGCTGGAACTCGTTAGGTCGCAATTGCCGAATCTTGTCCTGATGGATATCGCCATGCAAAATCTTGGCGGCCTCGAGACGCTGCCGCGAATCGTCAAGAATTTCCCGGGGGTGAAGGTGGTCATCCTTTCCGCCCATGCGAATGAGGAATATGTCATCCGCGCGTTACGCTCGGGCGCCTCCGGCTATATGCTGAAAGATGCGGCGACAGTTGAGCTGGAGCTGGTGATTAACTCGGTGGCGCAAGGCAAGACCTATCTCAGCCCTTCGATTTCGCGGACCGTGATCGATAGCTACCTCGAACGCGTCGGCGGTGAATCCAGCCCGCTCGAACAACTCACCCCGCGCCAGCGCGAGATCCTGCAAATGGTTGCCGAAGGGAAGAATACCAAGGAAATCGCGTCGACCCTGGAGATTAGTGTCAAGACCGTGGAAGCGCATCGGCTGCAATTGATGGCGCGCCTCGATATTCACGATGTGCCTGGCCTGGTCCGATACGCCATACGGTCCGGTCTGGTCTCGCCCGATACTTAGAAGAAGTTCCTTACTCCGTGTAAGGGTTTTCCCAAGACGCTGTAGGGTTACTCCTAATAGCGGGGCGCCGAAAGTCAGGAGAAGCTGGTCGAAACCACTGGGCATCTCCGACCTCTTGTAGACGATCGTCTGCGTCGCTTATCGTCTGTAGAGCCCACAGGTAGAATACCCTACGAGTAATGGTTCTGTCTGACTTAAAGGCTCTTTTGGGCATTGCAATCAAAACTGAAAGGTGTGTGCGGGGGATCTCCCAAGAGGAGCTCGCTACTCGCGCAGGCCTGCACCGCACCTATGTCTCTGATCTGGAACGCGGCGCCCGGAATCCATCCGTCGGGAGCATCGAGAAGCTGGCCCGGGCTCTGCAAATTTCCGTTGCTACGCTCTTCGAACAAGCGACCGGCGCTCATGGAACGAAGCAGCTCGTGGAAATCCTATTGGTCGAGGATAATCCCCGGGACGTTAAGTTAACGGTGCGCGCCTTCGAAAAAGCGCAGATCACCAATCCTCTCCACGTCGTGACTGATGGGGTCGAGGCGCTCGATTTCCTTTTCGCGACAGGCTCATACGCTCATCGGCGGGGGGATGGCAATCCAAAGGTCATTCTCCTTGATTTGAATCTACCCAAGATCAACGGCCTCGAAGTGCTGCGACGGATCAAAGCTGACCAGCGCACGCGACACATTCCCGTGATCATCCTTACCGTTTCGAATCGGGATCGGGATATCAGCGAATGCCGCCGGCTCGGGGCGGAGACCTACATCATCAAGCCGGTGGATTTTCACAATTTCAGCGAAGTCACGCCTCGCTTGAGTCTCGCCTGGGTGCTGGTAAAGCCGAATGGGACACACTCGGCGCAACCCCTGGAAGCTATTTCTAATCGCTGATTTCTCCACGCGGTTATTCGAGGAAACCCCAGCCGCCTGGTTAGCCCTTGGCGCGATCTTGTCGTGCCCAGGAGAGGAGCAGGTGATGCCATGAAACCAGCATCTAAGCCGTCACGAGAAACGAAGGAAAGCGGCGTCGCCGGCTTTGATCGGCCAACCCCGGGGCGAAGCGAGAAGGTTAGCGCCCTCATCGACATCGCCAAGCGCAAGCGCTCGGAAGATGAACTGAAGACGTCGCTCAAGGAGATTATCGACCTGAAGGCGGCGCTGGACGAGCACGCCATCGTGGCCATCACCGATCCGAAGGGAAAGATCACGTTCGTGAACGACAAGTTTTGCGCGATCTCAAAGTACTCGCGCGAGGAGTTGCTGGGGCAGGACCACCGCATCATCAACTCTGGTTATCACCCGAAGGAATTCATCCGCGACTTGTGGACGACAATCACGCAGGGCCGCGTGTGGCACGGGGAGATCAAGAACCGCGCGAAAGATGGCTCCTTTTATTGGGTGGCCACCACTATCGTGCCGTTCCTCGACGAGCAGGGTAATCCCCGGCAATATGTCGCCATCCGCGCCGACATTACCCGGCGCCAGCAGGCCTTGGAAGCTTTGCGCGAGAGCGAGGATTTGTTCTCGAAAGCTTTTTGGTTGAGCCCGGATTGCGTGGCGATCGTGCGGCTGGCTGACCTCACTCTCATTAAGGCCAACGAGGCGACGTGCCGTCTATGGGGCACCACGCCGGAGGAGGTCATTGGCAAGCCGACCAGCGACTATTCGAACTGGTTGAGTGAGGAGGAGCGGCTTGGCTTCATGCAGACGCGGAAAGAAAAAGGTGAGCGCCTGAACTATGAGATGACCCTGCGGATGAATGACGGGCGGTTGGTCCAGCTCAATATTTCCTCCCGCATCATCACCCTCAACGGCGAGTTCTGCATCCTGAGCGTGATGCGCGATATCACTGAGGGCAGGCGGACGGAGACGGCGCTCGGTGCATCGGCATTGGCGCTGGGCGCATCGGAGCTGCGCTACCGGCGGCTCTTCGAGTCGGCCAAAGACGGCAT
>JBEEHC010000053.1:0-14621 GCA_041167205.1 Verrucomicrobiota bacterium | reverse complement strand
TGTGAAAAGCAATGGCGCGGCCGACACGCCGGATTAACGCGGAGTTCGGCGAAGAAATTCTCTGGCAGACACGCCGATGCGAGATAAGAGTAACGGAGTGAAAACCGCGCGACAGATTCTTTTCCTGGGAGGCATCTTTCTTGGTGGCTGCTCGACGGCGCACGATGTGGCGGTGACTTCATTCCGGGTGATCGACGCGCCGGCCAATTTCGTCCGGCGGCGTATTGACGATCGAGATACGGCCACCACTACCACGACCACGACGACCACCGTCGCCTCTGACGTAAACACTCCAGGTCAGCATGTCGCGCCCTCCAAGCGGGATTCGCAGCGCCGGCAAGTCACCACGACCCAGCCCGGCCCCAGCGCGACGCCGCGAGTTACGCGAAACACAACCACGGAAAAGCCGAGATCGTCGCCCAGTGCGGCGCCGCGGAGCGCGGCAAATCCTCCCGCGCAAACACAGTACCCGACCGCGAAGATTGTGCCGGGAAAACCGGGCTACGTCTTCAGCCCCTACGATCCAAGTGGCGGCTATGTGGATGTGAACGGCTACACCTCCGGCAGCAAGGTGAAGGATCCGTACTCGGGTAAGATTTTTCTCGTCCCGTAGTCTTTCGGCATTTACAAAAAAGCGTCGCAACAACAGTGTGCAGAACTTGTTACGTGTACGCGCGAAAAATCGGTAGTTCCACGGCCGACACGCGTATGGTTCCTGCTTATTGAGATTATATGACCCCGTTTGGTCCTGGCTCTCCTAACCAGCTGCTTCCTTCTGGAAAACCGCGCTACCGAATGCGCGCAATGAGGTTCGCTCTCGGCGCGATCGTTGCGGCATTTGTCGGCGTCTCCGCCACGTCGCGTGGCTACGTCCTCGAAGGCCCAAGCTGGCCGACCGGTAGCGTCGTTGTTTTGCAATTGAGCCTGGGGAATCCAGCCCTGCCGCTTAAGGACGGGAGCACCTCGTTTAACGACGCTGTCGCGCCTGTGGGCAACATGTGGAGTTCCCGGGTCCAGCGCGTCCAAGTCACTCAAGTCATGAATTCAAGCGTTCCTTGCACCTCGGGCGATCACCTGAATTCCGTCGTTTTTGCGAACAACATTTTCGGTCAGGCCTTCGGCGCGAACACACTGGCGGTGACCTATTACAGATACTCGGGGTCGACCATGATGGAAGCGGATGTGCTCTTCAATCGCGCCTGGACCTTTGATTCCTATCGCGGTCCGCTCCAGTTCCCGGGTCCCGGACCGGCGATCGTGGATATTCGGCGCGTTTTCCTCCACGAGCTGGGCCACGGGCTCGGGCTCGGGCATCCCGACAGCGGTGGGCAGCAGGTCGTCGCGGTGATGAATTCGATCATGAGCAATCAGGAGTCCCTTGCGAATGACGATGTCGCGGGCGGACAATTCCTCTACGGCGCGTCCTCGGGCACTCCCACGCCGACGCCGCCTCCCACTCCCACGCCAGGCTCGTCCCCCAGCCACCTGGCGAACATCTCGACGCGGATGAAAGTCGGCATTTCCGATAACGTGCTCATCGGCGGTTTTGTTATCAGAGGAACGCAGCCGAAGAAACTGATCCTGCGCGCGATGGGGCCCTCCCTCACCGGTTGGGGCATCGCGAATGCGATGGCCGATCCGGTCTTGGAATTGCACGACGCGACCGGAGCTCTCGTGACATCCTGCAATAACTGGACGCCCGGCTCGCAGGTCGCCGAAATCCAGGCGAGCGGTTTGGCGCCGGCCTTTTCCAGCGAAGCGGCGCTTATCGTTACCCTGTTGCCGGGGAACTATACGGCGGTCGTGAGCGGATATGGTGGCGGACAGGGAATCGGCCTGGTGGAAGCGTACGAGAACGACAGCAACACCACGAGGCTGATCAATGTCTCAACGCGCGGCCGCGTGGGCATTGGGGACGAAGCGATGATTGGCGGTTTTATTGTTCAGGGCAGCTCCGCGAAAAGAGTTATTGTCCGCGCGATCGGGCCATCACTCGGCAGCGGACCAAACCCAATCGCGGGCGCTTTGGCCGATCCCACGCTCGAATTGCACGACGGCAACGGCACTGAGCTGGCCGTTAATGACGACTGGACCAATAGCTCTCAGGCCGGCGAAATTGCCGCGACCGGCCTGCCGCCGGTAAATAATTTGGAGTCGGCCATCGTCGCGACGCTGGGCTCGGGAAATTATACGGCGATCGTCCGTGGCTTTGACGCCACATCCGGGGTCGGCCTGGTGGAAGTCTACGACCTCGATCCATGATTTTGATGAACGCGCGCACGAAGACATCCGCCGGAACGCCCATCAATCCCTTTATGAAATCGCTTCGTTCTCTTCTCCTGGTTTTGTGTGCTGGATTGGCGGTGGCCAGTGTCCGCGCCACCACCGTTGTTCCGCCCACCTTCGATCAGCTCGTTCGCGATGCTGAGCTGATTTTTCAAGGCACTGTGACTGAAGCCCGTTCCGAGTGGACCGGCCAGGGCACTGATCGCGAGATGGTGACGTATGTGACGTTCGAGATCGAAGACGCTATCAAAGGCGCGCCCGGGAAGAGCTACACCATCCGGATGCTGGGAGGCGCCATCGATGGCGAAACCAGGGAAGTCGCCGACGCCCCCAGGTTCAAGATGGGCGATCGCGACATTATTTTCGTCGAGCACAACGGCACCCAATTCGTGCCTCTGGTCGGGATCATGCATGGCCGGTTTCATGTGCAAACCGACGCCAGCGGACGAGAGATTGTCGCCAAGGACAATGGCGCTTTCCTCGCGGACCTGGCCAAACTCGGCTCGGACGAAAAAGCGGCCGTGACCGGTCCTGCGCTGTCAGCGGCCGATTTCAAATCGGCTATCCGCCAGAAGTTGGGCAAGTGAGCGCTGATCAGTCAGCACTGCGCTGACCGGACGCCGGGACGCGGCGCCTTATTTTCGGACGCCGTCTTCCGTCCGCTGTTTCGCGACTTGGTCAGTCACCTTCCTGGTCGTATCGAGCGCGTGCTTGGCCCAATTATGTTCGCTCACCGGACGCGGCGTCGCAGCCACTTTTGCGGTGGCTTTTTCCTCGGCTTGCGCGACGGCGGCCAGGTGCTCGCGCTGCTTCTGCACGAGGAAAAGGCAGCCGAGAGCGAGGGCGATAATGACGACGACAGAGGTTCGCATGGCCTAAATCAGAGCAGACTGTGAGCCAAGGCGGGGCCCGTTGCTGTGCGGACACGCTGATGGTAGGTAACGGCATGATCGCCTGGCGTCCCTTGCGAAGCGCACTTATTGCGACGGTTTTCGTCCTCGCACCGCTGCGCTCCGGTTGGGGACAGACCTACGAGGGAAAGGAACTGGTCCACGCCGACTTGGTCGCGGACGTCACAGCGATCGTTCCAGGCAAGGCGTTCACGGTTGGTCTTCGTCTGCGGATGGCGCCGCACTGGCATACCTATTGGAAATTCTCCGGCGATGCCGGACTGCCGAGCGAAATCAAATGGACGTTGCCGCCGGGCTGGAAAGCCGGTGAGATCCAATGGCCGATTCCTCTCAAACTGAAGGATCCGGGCGACATCCAGACTTATGGCTACGAAGACGAAGTGCTGCTCATGCAGGAGATCACGCCGCCGGCTTCGTTCGGTGATTCGTCGGTGAAGTTATCCGCGGAAGCGAGCTGGCTCGTTTGCGAAAGGCTTTGCATTCCGGGAAGCGCGAAACTTCAGCTCGAGCTGCCCGTCGCCGCCCAAAACGCGCCGGCCAATGACGAGCTGTTCGCGCGCTACCGGCGCTCGCTCCCGCAGGCCTGGCCCGAGGAAAAGGTCGCCCGCGCCGGTTGGCAGCGCAGCGGTACCGAGCTGCTTCTCACGGTCGAAAGCGCCGCCCTGGCGAATTACCCCGTCGCCGATTTCTTCCCGCTGCCCCAGGGTAACGTGGTCGTTGGCCATCCGAAAACGGAGCGGGGCGCCGGTGGGAAAATCACGTTTCGCATTCCCGTTGAAACCGAGGATCAACAACTCTCGTCGCTCAGCGGTCTCGTCGTCTTCGGTCAGGATGAAAACGGAACAGGCCGCAACGCCTGGTCGCTGAGTCCAAAGTCGAGTTGGACGGCATCCACCTCTAAGGAACCTGGTGGGTTCGCCCAGTTTCTCCTCTTTGGTTTTCTGGGCGGTTTCATTCTGAACCTGATGCCGTGCGTTTTGCCCGTCATCTCGCTCAAGATTTTCGGATTCATTCAGCACGCCGGCCAGAGCCGGCAGCGCATCTTTCGCAGTGGTCTCGCGTTCGTGGCCGGAATCTTCGCCTGGTTCATCGGACTGGCCCTTTTGTTGATCGGCCTGAAATCAGCCGGCCGCGAAATCACCTGGGCCTTTCAATTCACCAATCCCTGGTTCGTTCTCGTCATGAGCGCGGTCGTGCTCGTTTTCGCGCTCAACTTGTTTGGCGTTTTCGAAATCGCGCTGCCGCAAAGCGCGAACCGCGGTTTGCTCGGCTGGACCGCGGGCGAAGGCGAGGCCGGTTCGTTTTTCCAGGGAGTTTTCGCCACCGTGCTCGCGACTCCGTGCACGGCGCCGTTCCTCGGCACCGCGCTCGGGTTCGCCTTCACCCAATCGGGCTGGACGATTCTCATCATGTTCCTCGCGATCGCCGCCGGCATGAGCTCGCCCTATCTTTTACTTTCCGCCCAACCCGCCTGGTTGCGCCTCCTGCCGAAGCCCGGTCCCTGGATGGAGCGCGTGAAACAACTGATGGGCTTCTTCCTTCTCGCGACGCTGCTCTTCTTGCTCTGGGTTATCGGGGCCGAGCGCGGCGTCGAAGCCATCATCTGGACCGCCTGCTTCCTCCTCGCCCTGAGCCTCGCCTGTTGGATGAAAGGCGCTTTCATTGTCCCGACCGCCTCGCGCACAACTCGCCTCATCGTGCTCGTGCTCGTGCTCGTGCTCGTGCTCGGCAGCGGCTGGTACTTCGGCTCGAAGTTCCAGGCCGCGACCCTCCCTTCCGGCGAGACCGCGCTCACCGGCGACTGGCGCCCCTTCACGCCCGAGCGTTTGCAAAGTGAGCTCGACCAGGGCCACTCCGCCTTCGTCGATTTCACCGCGGCCTGGTGTCTGACCTGCAAGTTCAACGAGGCGACCGTGCTCGAGAGCAACGCCGTTCGCGAAGCGTTTCAACGCCGCGGCATCATCAAGTTCAAAGCCGATTGGACCAATGCCGATCCCGCGATCACGAAAATTTTGAAACAATTTGGACGGCCCGGTGTCCCATTGTATGTGCTTTATCCGGCGGGCAAAGCTCCCATTGTCTTTCCGGAGCTGCTCACCCAAAGCATCATCTTGGATAAACTGGAAACCATCACACCGATCGTTGCCGCTGAATAAAAATATGAAAACAAAACTGCTCCTAAGCATCCTCACCTGCCTCGCTTCCACCTCTCTCTTCGCCGCCGATTCACCGGCCGTCGGAAAAGCCGCGCCCGATTTTTCGGTCACCGATTTTAAGGGCAAGACCCAGTCGGTTTCCCAATACAAAGGCAAGACCGTCGTGCTGGAGTGGTTTAATCCCGAATGCCCCTTTGTGAAGAAGCATTATGGCAGCAACAACATGCAGAAATTGCAGGATGAATTTACCGGCAAAGGTGTCGTCTGGCTCACGATCGATTCGTCCGCTGCCGGCAAAGAAGGAAACCTGACCGCCGAGCAGGCGGAGAAGCAGATGGCCGAATGGAAAATGAAATCGACCGCGCTCCTGCTCGATCCCGATGGGAAAGCCGGTCAAACCTATGGCGCGAAGAACACGCCCCACATGTTTATTATCAATCCCGACGGCAAGCTGATTTACGCCGGCGCCATCGACAGCAAAGCCAGCCCCAATCCCGCCGACATCCCGACCTCGACCAACTACGTGAAAGCCGCGCTCGACGAATCGCTCGCCGGCAAGACGGTCAGCAATCCGACCACACGCCCGTACGGCTGCTCGGTGAAGTACAAATAATTTGCGGGAGCTTTCGTGACTCTCGTTCCCCTCCGAGCGCCGGATAACGGAGTACTCATTTCTTCGTCTAGCCGGGATCATGTAGTGGGTAACGGCCGAAATAGGCGAAACAAAGTTTCGCCGCATTGTTGTTAGGCCAAAATGCATCCTGCTGTGTTTGATGACGAGTGTGAGCAGCTCATCAGTTTGTATGAAACGCTCCTCGATGACGTGAGTGTCTGCATGAAGCAAGAGGATTCACCAGCCAATCGGCGCTCCTTTGTTCGCGCGGTGTTCGCTTTCGTAGAAGGATGCACGTTTAGATTCAAGTTGCTGGCCTTAAGTTTCGAGACGCGCCGAAACAATTCACTATCGGTAGGAGAGATATCGGTTCTTTCGGGACAGGCATTTAGTGTTGACGACAACGGCAATGTTCGTGTGCGCCGGCTTCAAATCTCACCTTCAGCAAACCTCCAATTAGCTACACGCCTCGCAGCCCGTTGCTTTGACGTGGATACCCCTAAACCAGCAGAGTCGAAGGTTGGGTGGAATCGTTTCCACAAGGCAGTGAAATTGAGAAACAGAATAACCCATCCCAACACTGCCTCGGAGCTTGCTGTATCCGAGGCAGAATTACAGCTTGTGAATCATGCCTTTAGGTGGTCAGTCTCGATTCTTGCTCTACTCCTTGTAGCGACACTGGAGAAACTAGTCAGCGAGCTGGGGTCTGTTTCCGGAGGTAGATCATCCCGAGAAATCAATACGAAACTTGATGAGATTCGGCAGCGATATACAGAAGCAATGTCTAATGTTATTTCTTGGCGAGACGCGTAACCAAGCAATGCAGACAACCTCTGGCCGTAATAGTGCTTTGCTTCACCTTGTGAATCCATCTCCATTGCAAGCCACGCTCGCCCTCGCCAGCGGTGGCTGATCTTGTTCTGGCTTCCACATGCATGTCTGAAGAGTCACAGTCCGGCAACTGGTACGTGTTATTTTGGAACCTGAAGATTGATGCTGAGCTCCGTTTAGCACCCGGCCTGACATTCCGCCCGCTCAACGCTCCATTGGCGATTTGGGATCTAGCGGCCGCGGGAGCCGTTGGCTTCCGCGAGTGGGCAACCCTTGAGCCGTTCGCTTCCAATATCCATTGCGAACTCGAAACAGCCAAAGACGCCGCTATTCTCCCTGGATACGATACGCTCAACCGCGCTTGGCTTGTTTCTGCTCTCCTTTTGCTCAGAGGCTTTGGCCGCTCGCTGCCCATCGCTGCCTCAGCGTATACATGGCAGTCCATCGCTGGCCATCAGGAGCGGACCAAGGAGGTCTTCCATCAGGAACTTGCAGAAGAAGGCGTCGACGCAGCGGTCCATTCGTCATGTCGAGAGCTTCCACGGTTCACCGGGTTTCTATTAGACTACCATCTCCGGATTCTCAATTGTCAATCTGCTGGTAAGAAAGAAGTAGGTGAAGACGACGCCGACTGGATTCGAATGCATTTCGACAAGTTTAATGAATTGGCGTCGGTATCGGAACGTTTCCGCTTCGCGCTCGAAGCTTCTAACGACTGGCGCTATTGCAAGGACGCTCGGACGTCGATTTCGCGGCTATGGGCTGGTATTGAATCCCTATTCGGCATTTCATCGGAACTCGTGTTCCGACTGTCGCTCATGGCTGCCTCGATTCTTCATCCACGAGGACCTCAACGCAGAGAGTGCTTCCATCGTGTCAAAAAGCTGTATGGCGTCCGCTCCAAAGCCGTTCATGGGGATGATATTTCTGAGGAGCGTCTTAACGATGGACTAGACGCTTCTTTCTGTTTGCTTCGCGACTTACTCGTTGCGTGGATCCTTCATGGTAGTGCATTCTCCGAGGAAGATTATGAGCAAGCGATCTTTTTGTGAGGCATAATTCCTATTCAAGCGATCCCAGTTTATATCGCCTCGTAAAATGACGCGTCGCTTCAGCTAAAAGTCAGTCTTACTTGGCCGAAAGGCGCGACGCCAGCCGCAAGATCGACAGCGGCGTGATGCGGACGAGAAACATTCCGAGTTTCATGATGAAACCCGGGATGATAAGTGGACGATCGCGTTCAATCGCGGCGAGTCCGGCGCGCGCGACTTCTTCGGCGGAGACGTGGATGAATTCTGGACTGCGGTCGCGTGTGGCAGGGGATCGCGCCGCGACTTGGGTGAACTCGGTGTGGACCGGGCCGGGGCAGAGCGAAGTTACCGTGACGCCGGTGCCGTGCAGCTCGGCCCGAATCGCTTCGGAGAAACTGGTGACGTACGCTTTCGTCGCCGCGTAAACCGCGAATCCCGCGATGGGCAGGAAACCGGCGGTGGAACTGACGTTAAGAATCGCGCCGCGTTTGCGCGCGATCATTCCGGGAAGGAGCAATCGCGTCAGCAGCGTCAACGCCGTGACATTCACGGCCAGCATTTCTTTCACGCGCTGAAGTTCGCTTGTCGCAAACGGCCCCATATCGCCGAGTCCGGCGTTGTTGATGAGCAGATCGATCGAGAGTTTTTCGCGTTCGAGCCAGTCGAACAACTCCATGACCGCGCGCTCATCGGACAAATCGGTGGCTCGAATGTGGACGTTCAGATTTGGGTCGCGCTTCGTGAGCTCGTCGCGGAGTTCCTCCAGGCGCTCCTGCCGCCGCGCCACCAGGACCAGCGAGCCGGCGCGGCCCGCCAGCTGCCGCGCGAATTCACGCCCGATGCCGGCCGACGCGCCCGTAATCAGCGCGCTGCAACCTTCGAGTTGGAACTTGCTCATCCTTTGCGCAGAATCGGTTCGAGCGTCCGCCAGACGAGGTCGGCGATGATCCGATGTCCGGCGGCGGTGGGATGAATCATGTCCTGTTGGTTAAGATCGCGGTGGCCGCCAACTCCTTCGAGGAGGAACGGAATCAGGACCGCGTTGTTCTCGCGTGCGAGTTCGGCATAAACGCGCTCGAAACTTGCCGCGTACTCCGCGCCCAGGTTCGGCGGAATCTGCATGCCCGCGATCACGATCTTCACCGCCGGATTCTTCGCCTTCGCCTTGTCGATGATCGCTTGCAGGTTCGCCTTGAGCGATTTTACCGGCAGCCCGCGCAGGCCGTCATTGCCTCCGAGTTCGATCACGAGCACGTCGATCGGCCGCTGGAGCAGCCAGTCGGTCCGCCGCAGGGCGCCGGCGCTGGTATCGCCGCTCAAGCCAGCGGTCTCGACTTGGAAGGGCAAACCGGCGGCGCGAATTTTCTCCGCAATCAGCGCCGGGAAAGCCTCACTTTGTTGCAGGCCCAAACCGGCGGTCAGGCTGTCGCCAAGAAAAACGATTGTCTTCGATCGAGTCGCGGCCGGGGCCGGCGTCGAGGTCTGGGCGGGAAGCGCGCGCGAAAAAACGCAGAGGGCGAGAGCAATTCCGCAAATTGCTGGCATCGTTTTCCTCATGCGCGGCGAATCATGTTCGCGTAAGCAAGTCGAACCCGCACCCACCGTCAATGACTGCATTCTCGATCCTCAACGTTCAACACCTCACCAAAACCTACGCGACCAGCGCCGGCAAATTGACTGTGCTCAAGGATATTTCCTTCGTGCTGCCGCAGGGCGCGACCTGCTCGATCCTCGGCCCATCCGGCAGCGGGAAGACGACGTTGCTCGGTCTCTGCGCCGGGCTTGATCGGCCCACCTCCGGCTCGGTCCTGCTCAACGGAATCACCCTAGGTGAAGCGGGGGAGGATGAACGGGCCCGGATTCGCAACGAGCATGTCGGGTTTGTTTTCCAAAATTTCCAGCTTATCCCGACGCTGACTGCGTTAGAGAACGTGATGGTTCCGATGGAGCTGCGCGGCGATCGCAGCGCGCGCACCCTCGGCCTGGATTTGCTCCGGCGCGTGGGACTGGCGGAGCGCGTCGATCATTATCCGGCGCAACTTTCGGGCGGAGAACAACAACGCGTCGCGTTGGCTCGCGCGTTCATCAACCGTCCCAAGATTCTTTTCGCTGACGAGCCGACGGGAAATCTCGACGCCGAAACGAGCAGCGCGGTAATCGAGATCATGCTCGAATTGAATCGCAGCGCCGGGACCGCGCTTGTCCTGGTCACGCACGACCCCGACGTCGCCGGTCTGACCGAACGCACGATCCGCCTGCGCAATGGGGAATCTGTCTAGCCCTATGAGTCGCGGGAATCGCAGCGCTAATAGACGCGTGTATCGAAAGGTGGATCGGGCGCTCCGTCGCGCGATGCTTTCGTTTCCCGGCTTCGCCGGCATTCTTGTCCTCGAGCGGCGGAGCGCTCGATCCACCTGATGAATTCATTCATTTGGAAAATGGCGTGGCGGGACAGCCGGTCGAGTCGGCGGCGGCTGCTTCTCTTTTCCATCTCGATCACGCTCGGGATCGCGGCCCTGGTCGGGATCGGATCGTTTCGCCATAGCCTGGCCCAGGCGATCGACGACCAGGCGCGCAGTTTGATCGGCGCCGATCTCGTGGTCGACTCGACTCGCCCCTTTCGCCCGGAGGACGAAGCGCTGCTGCACTCGTTAGGCGAACCGTGGGCGCGTGAAGTCCGCTTTTCGAGCATGGCCGTTTTTCCGCGGAGCGATTCGACCCGGCTTGTGCACGTCCGCGCGTTGGGTGGCGATTTCCCATTTTACGGCGCGATGGAGACGGTGCCCGCGCCGGCCGCGCGCGACTTCCGCGCTGGCGCCCGCGCGCTCGTCGACGAAAGCCTGCTCCTTCAATTTCATGCCCAAGTGGGCGACCCGATCAAGATTGGCGATTTGGAATTCACCATCGGGGGCGCGCTGATGAAGATGCCAGGTGAAGCATCGGCGGCGGGATCGTTCGCGCCGCGCGTTTACATTCCGCTGCAAGATCTCGCCGGAACGAACCTCCTGAAACCGGGTAGCATCGCGCACTACCGTGATTACGTGAAGTTCCCCGACGGCACCGATGTTGGGCAGCGAATCGAGATTCTCGGGCCGCAAATCCAGCGGCTCGGTCTGGAATACGACACCGTGGCCAAGCGCAAGAGAGACCTCGGGACGGCGCTGGAAAATCTCTACCGCTTCCTGAATCTCGTCGGCTTCGTCTCGCTCCTGCTCGGCGCCGTCGGTGTGGCCAGTGCGATCCAGGCGCACCTGCAACAGAAAACCAGGACGGGCGCGATCTTGCGCTGTCTCGGAATGTCCTCGCAGGGAACGGTGCTCGTTTACCTGATTCAAACCGCGGCGATGGGTCTGGTGGGCGCGACGGGTGGCGCAGCCCTTGGTGTGGCGGTGCAGCGCATTTTCCCGCGGATTCTGCAAAGCTTCGTGCCGCTCGCGATTCCGACCGCGATCGCCTGGGAGCCGATCGTCCGTGGCGTCTTGCTTGGATTTACGATCTGTATCCTGTTTGCGCTGCCGCCGCTTTTGCGGTTTCGGCACCTGTCGCCGTTGCGCGTTTTTCGGGCTGATGTCGACGTGGAACCGCGCACGACGAAGCGCGATCCAATTCTCTGGCTCGTTTATGCGGCGATCGTGGCAGGCATCACCGGTTTCGCCATTTCCCAAACGGAGACCTTGACCAGGGGACTCGCCTTTGCCGCCGCGCTCGGAGTCGCGGTCGCGATTTTTGCCGGCGGGGCGAAGTTGTTGATCGCCGGCATTCGCAAATTCTTTCCGCACCGCTGGAGCTTCGTCTTGCGCCAGGGGCTGGCGAACCTCTATCGCCCAAACAATCGCACTCTGCTGCTGACGCTTTCGCTGGGCCTGGGCACTTTTCTCCTGCTGAATCTTTATCTCAGCCGCGAGGTCCTGCTCGCCCAGTTCCAATCCGTCGGCACGAAGAACCAGGCAAACATTTTCCTCTTCGACATTCAGCCGGACCAAAGAACGGGCGTCGCGGAGATCGTGCGCTCGGCGGGCATGCCGGTCATCCAGGAAGCGCCCATCGTGACGATGCGGCTCGCGGAAATCAAAGGCCGGAAAACGACGGACATCCTCGCGGACCCGCAGCGAAAAATTCCGGAGTGGGAACTCCAGCGGGAATACCGGTGTACGTATCGGGAGCAACTGTCGGACACGGAGAAAATCACCGACGGCCGGTGGATTGGGCGGGTCGATTATCATCCTGGCGACGCGGTTCCCATTTCGCTCGATGGCGAGATCGCGAAGGACTTCGACGCGAAAATCGGGGACGAACTGATCTTCGATGTGCAGGGGGTGCCGATCAAAACCACGATCGCCAGCTTGCGGACGGTCGATTGGAAACGATTCCAGACGAATTTTTTTGTGCTCTTCCCTGCGGGGGTTCTGGAGAACGCGCCCACGTTTCACGTTCTCGTCAGCCGCGTGGAGACACCCTCCGATTCCGCGAAGCTACAGAACGCAGTCGTGGCGAAGTATCCCAACGTTTCCGCCATCGATCTGACCTCAGTGATCCAAACCGTGGATGGGATTTTGAGCAAGGTCGCGGTCGTCATTCGCGTGATGTCGCTTTTCACCGTCGGTACCGGGATCATCGTCCTGGCGAGCACGATCTGGAGCGGCCGCTATCAGCGCCTGCAGGAGAGCATTTTGCTCCGCACGCTCGGCGCGTCGCGCGCGCAAATCTGGAAGATTCTTTGCGCCGAGTATTTTCTGCTCGGCGTTTTTGCGAGCGCGACGGGGATTATTTTGGCGGTCGCCTCAACCTGGGCACTGGCGAAGTTTGTTTTCAAACTGAGCTACGCGCCGTCACCCTGGGCGCTGCTGGTGCCGGCGGCGTCGGTCAGCCTACTCACGGTCGCGATCGGCCTAATTGCGAGCCGCGGGGTCGCGAGCCGGCCGCCGTTGGAAATTTTGCGCGCGGAAGCGGAGTGAAGTGGTCCACGTTTGTATAACGGCGGCAAACGTAAAGCGTGTCATCCCGAGCCGCGAAGACGGGACCGCGACCATGGGAGGAGCGCCGACCTCGCAACTGCCAATTTCCGCGTTCTCTCCCAAGCGTGACGGTAATTGCATTGGAGAGGTCCCTCCGCGCGCTGCGCCAGCCTCGGGATGACACGCGTGTCGTCGCGTCGTCCTCTACGCGCGGGCGCGAGCCGCTGCGGGCTGGAGTGATTTCAATTCGCTCTTGCTCAACGGCCGCCAATGTCCGCGCGGTAAATCGCCCAGACGTAAATGCCCTACGCGAACTCGAACGAGCTTCTTGACCTCGAATCCCAACTCGTAAAACATGCGGCGGATCTGCCGGTTGATTCCCTGACGCAAGACCACCCGCACGCGCGTCATCCGGATCGCCTGCACTTTCTCCATGCGTGCGCGTTCTCCGTCGAGCATGATGCCGGCCAGCAACTTCGGCGCGAGCGCCGCATCCCAGGGTCGATCCAGCGTCACTTCGTATTCCTTTTCAACTTTGTAGCGCGGATGCGTCAGCCGTTGCGCGAGATCGCCGTCGTTGGTCAGGATGAGGAGCCCCTCGGTCTGTGCGTCGAGCCGGCCAATGTTGAAGAGGCGCGGGAACTTGGGCGGCAGGAGATCGAAAATGGTATCGCGCGCGTTGGGATCGGCGCGGGTGGAAACGAAGCCGGCCGGTTTGTGCAGGATAATGTAGAGCTGGCGTTGGCTGTGCACCAGCTTGCTCCCGACTTTGACGTGGTCGCCCTCGGCCGGTTGCGCGCTGAAGTCGGTGCAGACGCGGCCGTTGATCGTAACGCGGCCATCGGCAATCAACTGGTCGCAATGCCGCCGCGAACCGACACCAGCGGCGGCGAGGAAACGGTTAAGGCGCACGGGGAAAAATCGAGAGTCGTTAGTTGAGAGTTGAGAGACCGATGACCTGGCTCTTATCTCTCAACTCTCAACCAATAACTCTCAACTTCCCTTACGCGTCCGGCTTCGTTTTCGGAAGGCCGATGACTTTCATGCCTTCCTTGAACTGCCCGCGCTTCTTCAGAAGATCGACGCGTTCGAAACGCTTCAGGACATTCCGCTTCGCGGTGATCGTGCTGGCTCCCTTTAAACTGCGATGTTGCGACATAAAATGCTCCTGCTTCGGTTTCCGAAATCGAGCGCCAACGTTACGACGCGACTTCACTTTTTCAACTGGATATCTGTCTTTTGTAGCCGCTTTGCTATGCGAAGCGCGGGAGCGGGCATCGCTGCTCTCACGCCGCCCACAGGGCGGCGACTACAGGGCGGCTACAGGGATTTACGGCGCTCGGGAAAAAGTTCGAGGATGCTTTGCTCGTTGGCCTGGCAAATTCCGCGTTCGGTGATGAGTCCAGTCACCAGCTGCCGCGGCGTGACATCAAACCCGAAGTTGGCTGCGGCGCTGGTCTGCGGGGTCAGACGCACTTCCACCTGTGCGCCGTCGTGCCATCCATCCGCGTAGTTCACTTCGTCCGCACCCCGTTCTTCAATCGGAATTTCCTTCAGTCCATCGCGAATTTTCCAATCGAAGGAGGAGGAGGGGAGGGCGACATAGAACGGGACCGCGTTATCCTTCGCCGCCAGCGCTTTGAGATAAGTGCCGATCTTGTTGGCGACGTCGCCGGTATAGGTGGTCCGGTCCGTGCCGACAATCACCGCGTCCACCTTGCCGTGCTGCATCAAGTGTCCACCCGCGTTGTCAGCGATGACGGTGTGCGGCACACCATGTTCGCCCAACTCCCAGGCCGTGAGCTTGGAGCCCTGATTCCTCGGCCTCGTCTCGTCTA
>JBEEHC010000052.1:0-26651 GCA_041167205.1 Verrucomicrobiota bacterium | reverse complement strand
AGGATGTGGTCAAATGCCCGGGTCCAGTATCTCCGAGCATGTTTCGGCAATCTTCGATTGCGCTTTTTTCGTCAAGATTTTTTTGAGTCGCCAACAAAAATAAAGTTCAGGTTTTTACTTGTCGCATCTTCGCGCGGTTTCTAATCTGAGCCGCTGGCAAAGAGAGACCAGAGCAGGTGTTAATAAGATGTGAACAGTTTGGAGCAATTACAAAGACCTAGAACGATGAGAACACCCGCCAGAGCAACCGGATCGATGAAGGATAGTTTGCTTCCCTCTATGCAGCGCCCTTTGTCTTCCCCGGCTCACACCGTTTTTCCCTCGTATTTCGCGGCCGGAGCACAGATTTTCCCGGAAAGCCTGCTGCCAGACGTGCCGGGAGGCGACGCTGCCGAATTGCATTTTACCTCGCAACTTTTGCCTCCGCCGCTCGCGCGGCGGGTTGCTTAACGCTGTTAACAAGTCGGTATGGACGAGAATTATGCTCAGCTCTGGCAGAAACTGTCGGCAGCACTCAAGCCGCAGGTTAGTCCGGATACTTTTAAGCGCTGGTTCTCCGCGGTTAAGCTCGTCCAGGCGACCGACGACGCGTTCACGTTTCGTGTTCCGAACAACATCTATCAGTTCTGGATCGAAAGTAATCATATGGCGGCGTTGCAAGCGGCGATCGTCACCGCTTTTGGCGCGCCGCGGAAAGTGAAGTTTTCTTCCGCTGTCGAAGGAGTGGACGAAGAAAGTCTCCCTGAAATTCCAGGAAAGGAATTTGCGCGGGAGAATTCCCGGGACGCCAAGCAATCCAGCAACGCGCTTGGGCTGAATCCGCGCAATAGTTTCGAATCGTTCGTCGTCGGCCCGAACAACGAGATCGCACACGCGGCCAGTCTCGCGGTCGCGCAATCTCCCGCGCGGACGTATAACCCTCTCTTCATTTACGGCGGGGTCGGGCTCGGCAAGACGCACTTGATGCAATCGATCGGCCAATACGTCGGGATGAAAAAGAAAAACGCGAAGGTCATGTACCTCTCGAGCGAGCTTTTCATTAATGAGTTTATCGACGCGATCCAGCACAACAACCTGGTCAAATTTCGCAAGCGCTATCGACAGGCGGATCTGCTCCTGATCGACGACATCCAGTTTCTCGGAGGCAAGGAACGCTCGCAGGAAGAATTTTTCCACACGTTCAACACGCTCTTTGATGGCCATAAACAGATCGTGCTCTCGAGCGATCGCCCGCCGTCCGAGATCGCGAACCTCGAGCACAGACTGGTTTCGCGTTTTGAATGGGGGCTCACCGCCGAGCTGCAGCCGCCCGATGTGGAGACACGCATGGCCATCCTGCGCAAGAAAGCGCACACCCTCGGGATCAAATTACGCGATGAGACTTTCGACTTTCTGGCCACCCGCATTCGCACGAACGTACGCCGGCTGGAAGGGGCGCTCATGCGCGTCGCATCGTTTGCCTCGCTCAGCGGCAAGGAGCTGACCAACGAAGTCGTCGAGCATCTCCTGAAAGATATTTTGCAGGAGGAAGCGCGGCATGCCGTCACGATCGAGCAAATCCAGCGGCGCGTGGCGGAACATTACGACGTGCGCCTGGCGGATATGACGAGCAAACGCCGCCCGGCGAATATCGCTTTCCCGCGCCAAATCGCGATGTACCTCGCGAGAGAATTGACCAAGGCATCACTGAACGAAATCGGAGATGCGTTCGGCGGCCGCGATCACGGGACCGTGCTGCACGCGTGCAAATTAGTGAAGCGGCGCATGCAGGAACAGGACAACATTCGGCAGACAATCTCATTCATCGACAGCGCGCTGAAGCGTTGAGGGATGGGAATTTCTCCGCGCCACTGGCGAGATTGCGGTTGCCGAATAAAATCGTAAGCCTTACATCTTAGCTTTCCGTACCTGCATGAAATTTAACGTCACGAAAGAAAAGTTGCTCGAAGGTTTGCAGCAAGTGCAAAACGTCGTCAGCACCCGCACGACACTTCCGATTCTTTCCAACGTTTTATTGCAGGCCAAAGGCAACGAAGTCCACCTGACCACGACCGATCTGGACGTGGGCGTTCGCGGAAGCTTCGAAGCGAACGTCGAGAAGGAAGGCGCGACCACGCTACCCGCGCGGCGCCTTTTCACCATTATCCGCGAACTGCCCTCGAGCGAAGTTCAGTTCGAGGTGGATGGCAAGAACGCGGCTTCCATTCGAAGCGGCCAAAGCTTTTTCAAAATCCTCGGCCTGCCGGAAGAGGAGTTCCCGCCCTTGCCGAAATTTGATAGCGCGAAAGTCATTACGATTCGGCAGAAAGATCTGCGCGACGGGTTGCGGAAAACTTCCTATGCGATCTCGACCGACGAAACGCGTTACGTCCTTAATGGCCTGCTCTTCAGTCTCAAGGAAAACAAGCTCACCCTGGTGGCAACGGATGGCCGGCGACTGGCCATGGTGGACATCGAGCTCGAATTCCCGCGCAGCCACGAGGCGGACATCATCGTGCCGACCAAAGCGGTCACGGAACTGCAGCGGCTCCTGACCGACGACGGCGAAGTAAAGGTTAGCGTCGGCAGCGGCCAGATTGCTTTCGACCTGAACAACACGCTTTTGGTTTCGAAGCTGATCGAAGGGAATTATCCGAATTATAAGCAGGTCATTCCTTCGGAGACAAAGGAGCGCGTGACCCTCGAGCGCGAGACATTCCTGAATTCGCTCCGGCGCGTTTCCCTGCTGGCGAGCGATAAATCGAACTCGATCAAGTTGAACTTCACCAAGAACAACATCGATATCACCGCCAACACGCCGGAAGTCGGCGAGGCGAAGGAATCGCTCGCGGTGGTTTACAAAGGCCGGGAGTTTTCGATCGCTTTCAATCCGGAGTTTTTCATGGCGCCGCTGCGAGCGCTGACTGAGGACGAAGTCTTTCTCGATCTGATCGATGAGATGAGCCCGGGCGTGCTGAAAATTCAGACCCCGTTTCTCTACGTGCTGATGCCAATGCGCATCAGCTCGTAGGCTTGTAGCCGCTTCGCTGTGCGAAGCGTGAATCGGTTATTTCTTCACGCAGGGCAACGCCGCCCCCCAAGGCGGCGGCTACAGTCTCGACATCGAGTAAACGCAAATCGCCTCCCGCCGTTCGCAACACCAGTACGTTTTCACTGGCCGGCGCCCAAACGGCGGGGTCGGTTGGACCGAAGAGGAGAATACATCGTGCGCCTACCGCAGCCGCGATGTGGGAAACCCCGCTGTCGTGTCCGATGAAGATCGAGTCTTCCAACAATGCGGCGAGCCGTGGCAGCGGGAGATTTTTCACGAATCGAACCGGCTTGCCTTTCCAAGCGGTCGCGAGCAGTGCCAGGCGCTCTTCGTCGGCTTCGCCGCCGATCACGAAAACCGCGCAATCGGTTGAGAAGAGATGTTCGCCAAGTTGCTCCCATTTCTCGACCGGCCAATTCTTTGTCTCGCTTCCGCTGCCGGGATGAAGCGCGATGAATGGTTTTCTGGAATTGCCCAGGACATTCCGGGCAAACTCGCGATCCTCGTCGGTTGGATAAATCCGAGCCGCAGGATTTTTCAAATGTAAGCCGATTTGCTCGAGCGGCCGGGCGACCTGATGCGCCGCATGCTCGTGGCCGCTCAGCTTTGGCGGGCCCGAAATAAACGCCTTGGTTCCGCAACGGTGCAGATTGTCTTGAAAGATCAGGTCTGGATCGAACAGATAGCTGACGATCAGATCGAAGCTGCCGAAGTACTTGGTCACCTCCGCTGGAAGCGTAGCGTTCTTCGCGAAAAAGGGTGCCAGCTTTCGAGACTCGATCGAGCAAACCGCATCGGCATAGAACCGCTTCTCGGCCAGCGCAGTGATATGCGTGGAGCCGAGGATCTCGATGCGCGCCTGCGGGAACCGATCACGCAATAGTTTGATCGCCGGCAGAGTGAGCACAAAGTCGCCGATCGCGCCGCCACGAATAATTAGAATGCGATTCATGTCTGCTGTGGCGGGGTCCATGACCGTCGACGAAGGAGGGTCCGCCAGAAGCCGGCGGTCATAGACCGCCGCTACAGGAAATCAATATCGGGTGACGGCGCAAGCCAGGATCGCTGCTCCGTAGAGCAACGCGAGTCCATGCGTCAAGCGCCAACGCGCCGGCGTGCGGGCACTCCAATTTATCTGATCGCGCAGAAGATACGGCATCGTGACCCAGAACAACCCAACGACAATTAAAAGGTATGCCAGGACCGTCACGAGAAGCCGGCTTGTTTCCGTGCGAAAGAAGGCGGCATCGAGCAGTGGTTCGGCGCCCAGAAGAAAAAGAATGCCAAGCGCCCGCACCGCCAGAAACTCGTCTACGAACCTCAAGACAAGAAAGTAACCGACGGGCAGGATGATGAGCAGTGGCCGCCGGAAACTGGAAAACTCTCCCATCTCCATCGTCGCGAGAAGCCACAGGCTCCAGAATAGGTCCACCGTCAAAAGTAGGAAGCCAGCAACGCGCGACCGGGGCAAACGCTGGGCAAAGCCACGCGTGAGATCGGGCCTGATCAGTCCCGGCAGGCCAACGAGCAAAAGGAAAAGGCCGGCGATCAGGCCAGCCGTTTGAAGAGACAAGTGATAAATCATGCGGGAGTCGGAGAGGAGGTTTGCACGAGCGGCGCTCCATACAAGCTGAATCCGTTCGCCTGTTGGACCGTGACCTTGAAAATCTCGCCGACATGTTCCGGGTTCCCTTCGAAGACAACGATCTTGTTCGTTCGGGTGCGTCCCATCAACCGCGCCGCATTCGTGCGGCTTGGGCCTTCACACAGAATCTCGACATCGCGCCCGACCAAACGCTCGTTCGCGCGGTGCGCTGAAGCGTCGACCACGCTCAGCAGGTCCTGATTGCGTCGCTCTTTCACCTGCTCATCAATCTGGTCGACCATTGTTGCCGCAGGCGTATCGCGCCGGGCCGAGTAGCGGAAGATGAAGGCATTATCGAACTGAAGCTCTTCCACCAGATCCCGGGTTTGTGCGTAGTCGTCTTCGTCTTCACCGGGAAAACCGACGATCACATCTGTCGTGATCGCAATGTCCTCGCGCGCTTGACGGATACGATCGACCAGCAGCCGATACTTCTCGGCAGTGTAAGGACGGTGCATCGCCTTTAGAATACGGTCCGATCCCGACTGGAGCGGCAGATGAACGTGTTCGGCGAGTTTCGGCAGATCGGCGAGCGCCCGGATCAGATCGTCGCGAAATCCGATCGGGTGCGGCGAGGTAAAGCGGAGCCGCTCCAAGCCGTCGATCTCGTGCACCGCTTCGAGCAATTGGACGAAAGGACTCTTGCCCTTCGCCATCGCAATTTCGTGCCGCCCGAACAGGTTCACTATTTGACCAAGGAGCGTGACTTCCTTGACGCCTCGCGTGACGAGCTCGCGCACCTCGCGCACGACTTCGTCGATCGAGCGGCTTCGTTCGGCGCCACGAGTCTGCGGCACGATGCAAAAGGTGCAATGCATGTTGCAGCCTTGCATGATGGAAACAAACGCCGTCGCCTGCCTGCTCTTCAGCTCGTGGTCGCGAATGGTTTCCTCGGAGCCGGTTTCTTCGCCGGTATCGCAGATTGAAAAACGGGGATCATCCATCCGTCGTATCCGTTTTTTCTCCAGCAGCTCTTCAACATAATCCGCGACGCGGTGAAATTTCTGCGTGCCTACGACGAGGTCCAAGTGGGGCAAGCCGGTAAAAAGCGCGTCACCGCGCGCCTGCGCCATGCATCCGAGAAAGCCAAAGAGGACTTCCGGCCGGCGCTTTGCGATCTGGCCGAGCATACCCATTTTGCCAAGTGCCTTTTGATCCGCCATATCGCGAACGCTGCAGGTATTGAGAAGGACAACGTCCGCCTCGGTCTCGTGCGCGGCGCGCTCATAGCCCCGCGCAATCAGCGAGTGAGCGACCTGTTCGGAGTCGCGCTCATTCATCTGGCAGCCGTAGGTTTTGATGAAGAATTTCGGCATCAAGCGAGCGGAATTGTGCCACAGAGCGAAGCCTCGCGCCAGAGAGGCCTCAGCGTGGAGACGCTCGCCAGGGCGAGCCCCTCGACATTCGACTTCCCAATTGCTCGCCGTTTCAGATTTAATCGCCGGCAATGAGCGAGAATCCACCGGCCATCGGCATCATCGGCGGGAGCGGCCTTTATCAGATGGAGGGCGTTGAGAAGCCTGCAGAGCGGCGCGTCGAAACGCCGTTCGGGGATCCATCCGACACGATCATCGCCGGACAAATGAACGGACGGCAGGTTTATTTCCTGCCTCGGCACGGGCGCGGACACCGGCTGCTTCCGCATGAGCTGAATCATCGCGCCAATATCTATGCGCTCCGCTCGCTGAATGTGCGGTGGATTATTTGCGTGACGGCAGTTGGCAGCCTGCAGGAACAATACGCGCCGCGAGACGTGCTCTTGCCTTCGCAGTTCTTCGATCGGACAAGCCAGCGCGCCGACCACACATTTTTCGGAGGCGGCATCGCCGCGCACGTGAGTTTCGCGGAGCCGATCTCCACTAACTTGCGCCATATTCTCGCGGAATCGGCCCGCGAATCCGGCGTGAGGGTTCATAACGGCGGAACTTACGTGAACATGGACGGACCCGCCTTTTCAACCCGCGCGGAATCGGACCTGAATCGCCGTCACGGCTTCGATGTCATAGGAATGACCAATCTGGCCGAGGCGAAATTGGCGAGAGAGGCGGAAATCGCTCTCGCGACCCTGGCGATGATAACGGACTACGACTGCTGGAAGGTGGACGAAGAACCCGTGTCGGCCCACACTATTTTCGAGCATTTGGTCGCTAACGCGGAAACAGCGAAGAGAATTTTGGCCGATGCGATCCCGCGCCTTCCCACCGAACCCAATTGGCCGGAGCATCGGGCGCTCGATTCTGCCCTCGTGACCGACCGCAAACTTTGGCCCGTGGCGACCAGAGACAAGCTCAGCGCGATTCTCGGACGGTTTTCCTAGCCAGGGCTGGATCGCAAATATGAGTCGCGAATCGACCAACAAAAATCGTACTTGCCAACCAGGATTAAAATATAGTAATTATAAAGACCGTCGGGAGAAACCCGATCTTAACGCTTCCACGGAGTTCCTAAAATGATGATCAAAATCGCCGCTTGCCTCCTCGCCGTCAGCTTCCTTGCCGCCTGCGAATCGACAAAAACGACCAAACGCGAAACGCTCCGCGAGATGACTGCTCGCTACGCCAGCAATGACAGTGCATCCACCCTGAGCGAGCCCGCGCCCCCGGCCGAAGGCCCCGAAGATGTGCCGGCAAACCGCCCAATGGATCCGATTGAGAATCCAGCCCTCGTTCCCTCGCCTTTGCTGCGGGCCAACGCCATCGGCAACCCGTAATCGGCGTCAGGATCTCCGGCTGTCCGCGTCACGCGAGAGGGCCGCGCATAGCGCGTAAATCTGCGGGACTTCGTGCCCGTCTGTTACCGTGATCCGATCGCGGCGGGCGATCGGAAGATTACATCCAAAGCCCCCAGGAAAGCAGCGCGGAGGCGTCCTGCCAGACGCCCGCTTTGCTGTCACCGAGCACGACCACAATAATATCCCGTCCCGGTCGAGCGCCGCTTGCGATCAAACAATGGCCTGCGGCCTCGGTGTAACCGGTCTTCATGCCGTTGCAGTAGGGCAGCCGCTTCAAGACCTTATTTGTGTTTTCGAGTTGGCGTGTCCGGCCATTCGCATACCGAAAAACAAGCTGCGGCAGGCAGACGATCGAACGAATGGTGGGATTCGCGTAGGCCGCTTTGGCGATAATGGAGAGATCGCGCGCGGTCGAATATTGGCCGGGATTGGGAAGACCGTTCGGGTTCAAGAAATGCGAATGGGTCGCGCCCAGCTGGCGGGCCCTTTCGTTCATCAAGGCGGCGAAAGCTTCCACGCTTCCCGCTGAGTCACGCGCCAGACAGCGGGCCACGTCGTTCGGGCTTTTCACGAGCAAAGCGCGGAGCAAATCGATCCGTTGATAAGTATCGCCAGGTTTGATGTTCAACTTGACTGGCTCCGCCAGCGTATCAACCAGCTCGACTGTCACAGGCTTATCGAGAAAGCCCCGTTCCGCTACGATCAGCGCGGTCAATAGTTTCTGAGTGCTTGCGGCCGCACGCGTCGCATCGGCGTTCTTTTCATAGAGAATTTCGCCCGAACGCGCGTCGATCACCATCACAGACGCCGCACGGGTTGAGGGAGCAATTTTCGAGAAGGTCGCTGGAACAGCCGGGATGGTTGGTTCACCTTTCGGGACAGTCGACGGAGGATCAGGGATTCCCGTTGGCCGGATCGGCTTGAACTCGTGCTTCGGTTTTGCGGCTACGCAAAAGAATGCGCACACAAGTGTGCAAAAAAGCGCGATCCATTGGCGGGAGCGTCTCATGGGCGGGAATCTAGCGGCAAAGCTTTCGGGCACGCAAGGGGTTGGATGCGGCTAGCTGTCCGATCCGCGTTGAATCAACTCAATCTCGTACCCTTCCGGCGCGTCGATAAAAGCGATCGCGCCATCCTTGCCATTTGGGTGCGGACCGTCCGAGAGCGGATAACCTTTTTTCGCAGACTCGCGGGCGAATTGCTCAATGTTGTCGACCTCGAAGGCCAGATGCGTGAGATCGGGGCCAACGATCACTGGGCCGCTTTCGTCAAATTTGCAGATTTCGATTTCTTCCTCGCTGCCGGGCGCTTTAAAGAAAACGAGTTGCGAACCCCGGCCGGAAGTGTGGCGCCGGGTTTCTTTCAGGCCGAGGACGTCCCGGTAGAAGGAGACCGTCTTTTCGAGATCGGTCACCCGATAACGGGTGTGGAGAAGCTTCTTTACCATTGCCTCACTAATTGCGCGTGCTTACCGGTAATTTCAAACGCAAATGCCGGTCCGGTGGGACTGGGCTCGGGATGACTAGTGTTTGCGCACCGAATGTGATTCCTTAGGCGGATGAAGCTCGTCATCGCCGCCACCGGCGCCAGCGGCACGATTTACCTGCAACGCTTGCTCGCACAGATTGATTGCGCCGCGAATGAGGTCCATCTGGTGATGAGCGCCCACGCGAAACAGGTCGCCGCGCAGGAAGTCGATAAACTGGCCGTCCCATCCGGTGTGTCCGAACATGGCGAGAACGATCTCAATGTTCCTTTCGTCAGCGGTTCGGCGCGCTTTGATGCCATGGTGATCGTTCCCTGCTCGATGGCTACGCTCGGCCGCATCGCGTCTGGTTGCAGCGACACGGCGCTCCTGCGGGCCGCGGATGTTTTCTTGAAGGAGCGCCGCAAATTGATTCTGGTTCCGCGCGAAACGCCGTGGAGTTTGATTCACGCGCGCAACGTCGTGACGCTTCTCGAAGCAGGCGCCGTTCTCCTGCCCGCGATCCCATCGTTCTACAGCCGGCCGGCTTCCGTCGACGCTGTGGCCGACACGGTCGTCTGGCGCATCCTTGATCAACTCGGCCTCCCGAATCCTTCCGCCTACCGCTGGCGCGATGACGCCCCGAAGACACCGCAAAAGTGAAGCTCGAAAGCTGGCCCGCGCGCGTCCTGATCGAGTTTGGCTACATCTTGTTCCGGCTTTGGGCAAAGACGCTTCGTTTGCACTTGGACGATCCCCACAACAGCGTCGCCCTGGTGCGAGATCGACCAGTTATCTTCGCCATCTGGCACAACCGCCTCTTGATGTTGCCGCCTCCCTTCGATCGTTGGTTTCCCACGCGGCGAAGCATTGGGCTAATTAGTGCCAGCCGCGATGGTGACCTGGTCTCCCTTCTCATCGAACGCTCTGGTTACGGCACCATCCGCGGATCGACTTCGCGCAAGGGCGTGATTGCCTTGCGTCAATTGGTCGACGCGCTCGCCGCCGGCAGCAACGTCTTGTTTACCCCTGATGGCCCACGTGGTCCGGTCTATAAGGTCAGCCCGGGGGTAATCTTTGTCGCCCAGAAATCCGGCGCGCCTATCGTCCCGTTGCATATGGAATATTCGAGCTCTTGGCGCCTCAAAAGTTGGGACCGTTTCCGTGTGCCGCGCCCATTCAGCAAGGTGCGCTTCATCCTGGGGGCTGCGCTCCTCGTGGAAAAGACCAGGGACGATGAACAATTCGAAGCCGAACGCCTTCGCCTTCAAGACGCGATGATGAGCTTAGTGGAACAAGAATGAACGGAACCCGCTCCTCTTTCGTTTGCCGTGTTGAGCGGAGTCGAAATATCTCTCATCCTACACGATGCCAAACCTGATCGAAGGCCGGATAATTGCCGAAAGAGTTTACGCTGGCCTGCGAGGCGAAATCGCGGAATTAAAAGGGCGCGGGCGCACGCCGGGGCTCGCGGTCGTCCTCGTCGGAAACAACCCGGCCTCGCGTGCATATGTGCGCTCAAAAGACAAGATGTGCCGCGATCTGGGCCTGCATTCGGTGAAGCTCGAATTACCCGCCGAGACGACGCAGGCTGAATTGCTCGCGCGCGTGGAAGAGCTGAATCGCGACCCCGCGATTCACGGCATACTCGTTCAATCGCCGCCACCGAAACAGATCGATGAAGCGGCCATCGTGCGTGCGCTCGATCCGGCGAAGGATGTTGATGGCTTCCATCCGGTGAATGTCGCGAAGCTCGCGCTCGGCGATGAAAGTGGGTTTGTGCCGTGCACGCCGCTGGGCTGTCAGCGCTTACTCATCGAGAGTGGAATCGAGATTTCCGGCGCGCACGTCGTCGTTCTCGGACGCAGTATGATCGTTGGAAAACCACTGGCACTCTTGTTGATGCGAAAAGGCCGGGGCGGGGACGCGACCGTGACGGTGGTTCATTCCCGCAGCCAGCGTCTGGCTGAGATCACGCGCTCGGCCGATATCCTGATCGCGGCGATTGGCCAGCCGCGATTTGTGCGGGCGGAACATGTGCGCGACGGAGCTGTCGTTATCGACGTGGGAATTAATCGGGTTGAGGACGCCACGTCGGAGCGTGGCTACCGGCTGGTCGGTGACGCTGCGTTTGATGAAGTTTCCGGAAAAGCTTCTGCCATCACCCCAGTGCCGGGTGGCGTCGGTCCGATGACGATTGCGATGCTGATGGCAAACACCGTGAGGGCCTGCCGGCAAGTGTAGCGGCGCTTGCCGCGACGCGCGCCGCTAGATTTTCTGGACGATCTTCGCCGTCAGAACTCGAAGCAGTGATGGTTGGAATCGCGCCACTTCCAGGAGCGCCGAGGCGACGCGCGGAGACAACACCGCGGCTCGCGCGAGCCGATTAATCCAAAGCCGGCCGCGGTAAAGTCTGGCATGCGCTGCGGAGTAGGCCCTCGCGACGTCCGCTTCATCCCGTCCGTTGTGTTGAGAAATAATCGCATTCGCGGCTAATTCGCCTGAAGCCAGCGCGTAATAAATCCCCTCCCCAGTGAACGGCTCCACCACGCGGGCTGCATCGCCGACAAGGAAAAGTGATCGGTGGGCGGCGGCGATCGGGGCGCGCCTTAGCGGGGTGATCGTGCGCCAGGAGTGTTCGGACGAAATTCCGAAGCGTGCTTCCGCCCAAGACCGCAAGGCCGCCATCTTGCGTGGCACACTCACCAGGCACAGGTTCAGTTCGCCGGGCCCAACCGGGGCCTGACCAGAATATCCTTCCGGCAGGAATTGAAGAACGACGCGATTTCCGAAGTTGTCTGGCAACGGAAGGTGAGTTTGCAAAGCAATGCGCTCCTTCGCACCTCGTGGCAGCAAGTTGCATAGTCGGGCGACAGTCGAGTTCCGGCCGTCGGCAGCGACAAGCACTCGTGACTCGAAGATCTTATCGGACGCGGTGATCGTCCAATTCCGCGGCGCTGCGCCCGGCGCCGTTAGCGCTGTCACCGTGCTCCCTTCGCAAATGGTCGCGCCGAGCTCGCGCGCTCGTCTCATGATGAGTTGATCGAAGAGGCTGCGCTTGACGGCGATTTCAGCATCGTCACCAGCCGGCAGGTTCACCGCCAAAGTTCGGCCGCCGATTCCAATGAACTCGACGCGATCGAGCAGGCCGTGCGGCAGGAACTGAACGCGGTCCACTAATTGGAGCCGTCGCAAAATCGGCCAGCACCCCGGGTTCAAACAATCGCCGCAGACTTTTTCCCGCGGGAAAATCTCGCGTTCCAGGAGAAGCGTTCGCAGGCCGGCGTTTGCGCAAAAAGCCGCGCAGCTCGATCCGGCCGGTCCGCTGCCTACGATCGCCACGTCGAACATGGACGACTATCTTCCAACCGCGGCCAATGCAGAACGCATTTTTCACCGCGATGTTCTGACGTAAGATCGAGAGAATGGCTTCGTCCCAAAAAGAAAGACCCGACCTGACGAAAAAGGTGCATGAGGTGCCGCACAAACCGGGCGTGTACTTGATGCGCGACCGGTTCAATCGGGTGATCTATGTCGGGAAAGCGCGCGATCTGCGCAAGCGCGTCGGCTCCTATTTCATGCCGTCCAAGCTGGCCCAGGCGGACATCAAAACGCGCGCGATGCTCGATGCGGTCTGGGATTTTGAGACCCACACCGTGCAGAGCGAGCCGGAGTCGCTCCTGCTCGAAGGGAAGCTGATCAAGGAATATCGGCCGCGTTACAATATCTCGTTTCGAGATGATAAGCGTTTTCTGGTGGTCAAAGTGGATCCGACCGAGGAGTGGCCGCGCTTTCGCCTCGCGCGTTTCAAGAAAGACGACGGTGCGCGTTACTTTGGACCGTACGCGCACGCGGGCGCGCTCCGCCAAACGCTCAACTTCATGCGCAAGAAATTTGGCGTGCTTACCTTTGGCCGCGGCTCGCCCACGGAGCGCGAGCTGAAATCAGCGACGTATCAGGTTCCGACCCGCTTGAGCGAAATCAGCGCGGAGCTGTATCGCGAGCGTGTCGCGCAAGCATGCGATTTCCTCGAGGGACACTCGCGCGAAATGATCGCAGCGGTCGAAGACGAGATGCGCAAGTCGGCGGGAAAGCTCGATTTCGAGAAGGCCGCCGAGCTGCGCAATATGCTGGATGATCTGCGCCGCACGACGAAACCGATGCGGCGATTCACCCGGCATAGTTTGCCCAGCACCATCGATCCGGTGAGCGACGTGCGGTCCCTGGGCGATGCACTTCAGCTCACGAATCTCCCGTCCGTCATGGAATGCTTCGACATCTCAAACATCTCCACGACGCACGTTGTTGCCTCGATGGTTTGTTTTCGCAACGGAGTTCCCGACAAAGATAATTACCGCCGCTACCGGATCCGGACCGTAGAGGGTCAGGATGACTTTGCGAGCATGGCGGAAGTCGTGCGGCGGCGTTACTCGCGAGTTCTCCTCGAGGCGCGCGAGGCAAATCCGGAAGCGGCCGAATTCTCCCAGGAGAATCCGGCGGAAGCGCTCGAGCGCACGGCCGCCACCTTTGTCGCGGTCCGTCTGCCGGATCTCATTATCGTCGATGGCGGCAAGGGCCAGCTTTCATCGGCGTGCCGCGAACTGCAGCGCCTCGGTTTGCACGAACTGCCGATCATCGGGCTCGCGAAAGAGTACGAAGAGATCTACCGGCCGGGCCGCGGGTTACCTCTGGTCTTACCGCCGGACTCCGGGGCGTTGCGCTTGCTCCAACGCATTCGAGATGAGGCCCACCGATTCGCCAACACTTACCACCAGCTCCTGATGAAGAAACGAATCGGCGAAAGCATCCTCGATGATTGCCCAGGCGTAAGTCAGAACCGCAAAAATTTGCTCCTGCGCAAATTCGGCTCCGTCAATCGGCTCCGTAAGGCCAGCGTGGAACAGATTGCCGCCACGGAAGGAATCGGACCAAAATTAGCCGAGGACGTCCACCGGTTCCTGGAGCGGCACTGATCAAGCAAGGCGGTCTGAACGCCGACGTATTTCCGCTTGTCGATCACGGCGTCGCCACCACAGTTGCCCTTGTGAATTTGCGTTGTCCATCCCCATTCTGGTTCGGTTGCCTCCTGGCGGCCGCATGGGTGGCCGTGTCCCAGTGTGACGCGCAATCCGAAAGCCCCTCGCCGGCGCCAGCCGCCTCGCTGTTCGAAGAAACGATCGTTCCGACATTCGAGACGCAGAAGCTCGCACGCACCTACATTCTCGACATCCCCGCCCCTAGAGGCCAGATCACGGACCGAAACGGCGCGCCGCTCGCGCAAAACCGGCTGAGTTACAATCTCGCGATTAATTATCCCACGCCGCTCGATTTTTCGGACGCGCAGCTGCTGGGCTTCGCGCACGAAAAAATTCAAGCTGCGGAGAAACTACTGGGCCGATCGCTTAGAATTTCGGACGAGCTGATTAAGCGGCACTACCGGAACCGGGGTATTCTGCCCTTCGAGATCGCGCAAAATCTTAGCACTGCTGAGTACGATGCCGTGAAAGAACGCTTACCGGCGGGAATCGCGCTGCGTCCTTTTTATGTGCGCACTTATCCCAATGGGAAAATCGCGGGTCAGATCGTTGGATATACCGGGAAGACTGGCCGCAATCCAGATGGAGTCATCGATAACCACGAAGTCCTTTGGCCGGAAACCGAGGGACGGGAAGGTCTCGAGCAAACCTTCAACCAGGTGCTGACCGGCAAGCACGGGGAATACAAGATCACGTTCGACCAGGACGGCCGCAAGACCTCGGAGAAAATTGTGACCCCTCCCGTGCCGGGGCACACCGTCGTCACCACTCTCGATCTTCATCTGCAGGAGCTGGCCGAGAAAGCGCTCGAAGCGAAAGCAAAGCGGGGGGCGATCGTCATCGTCGATCCAAACAATGGGGACATTCTCGCGCTGGCCTCCTGGCCGACCTACAATCCGAACGCATTCACCCCGACGATTTCGGCCGAGAAGTTCAAGGCTTTACAGGATGATCCGGACATCCCGCTCCTGCCGCGCGCCTTCCGCTCTTCCTATCCCCCAGGCTCAACCTTCAAGGTGGCCGTGGGGATCGCCGCGTTGGAGAGCGGCACGGTTCGCTCGGACGACGAATTCGACTGCATGCCGGCGCTTCAAATCGGCAATACCACCTTCCATAACTGGAAGAAGACGGACCGTGGCCCCTTGAATTTCGTGCAGGCGCTCACGGAATCGTGCGACACCTGGTTTTATCAAGTCGGCATCAAGACGGGCGCGGAACCAATTCTCAGTTGGGCGCAGAAACTTGGCTTTGGCGTGAAGTGCGGCATCCCACTGCGGGGCGAAGTGGACGGGCGCGTGCCTAACGACCAATACATGAAAGCGACGCATGGCCGGAAATTGCTCAATGGCGACATCGCGAATCTATCGATCGGCCAGGGCGACACCCAGGTCACGCCGCTCCAGATGGCGCAAGCGATGGCGATCATCGGAAACGGCGGGACGTTTTATCAAACCCGCCTCGTACAGCAGGTGCAAACGATCGATAACGAAATCGTCACGGCGTTCCAGGTGCGCGCCAAGAAAACGCTCGATGCTTCGCAGGACACGATGGAGCAGTTGCGGACCGGAATGATCAATGTCGTGAACGGAGCCGGCGGCACCGCTCACCAGGCGAGTCTTGAGAACGTGGAAGTCGCGGGTAAAACGGGGACCGCGCAGTGGGGCCCGAAAACCAAGGAACGGACAGCGGCGTGGTTTGCTGGGTTTGTTCCATCAGATCATCCGAAATATGCGTTTGCCGCTCTTTATGAAGGAGATGTCGGCACCAAAGCTCACGGCGGAACGGCGGCCGCGCCGATGATCGCAACGATCTTGAAGGACATTTACAAGAGCACAAACGGCAAGCGACCTCCGCGGGCCGAGCCAGTGGAAGAAGATGAGTCGGACTAGGGTCTCGCGCGCTCTGTTGTCATCCTGAGCCGCGCAGACGGCGAAGGACCTCACCGTCGCAATATGGTCGCGCGCAAAAGAATCGCGCGTAATCCGACGAACACGCCAAATGTAACGCGGTAGCGTTTGGGCGCTTGTGTCCCTCGCCGTCTACGCCGCTCGGGATGACAAGCAAGTATCAACGCGATTCATACGGCCGTAGCGGCGGGAAGTTCCATCGTACCCTTAAACCTTGGTTCTTCCCGCTCCACTCCGAAATTATCGGCGTACAACTCCGCGATCTTGTCCATTTCCTCGTCCGTGAGCACCGGGCAGTCGGGCGCTTTCGCGAATTCCACGAGCTGCGCTTCTTCATAAATGTTAGGCAGCGTCGAGGCGACGCGTTCATCTTGGAGCAGCCATTGCAAAGCCGCCTGACCCAGCGTCCGATCGGAGCTCTCGAGAAAGCGAAGCCGATCGATCTTTTTCACCCCGTTCAGAAGCCAGCTCCGCGGACGATGGCTGCGATGATCGGTCGGCGGGAATGTTGTCTCGGAGGTGTATTTCCCTTCAAGCATGCCTGAGGAATGCGTGACCCGGATGAGGAACATGGTGTCCTTGCCGGCTTCGGTAGCGGCATCCTGCATGGCGCGGCCCGGATGTTGTTCGAGCATATTGTAAATGTGTTGGACGCTCGTGACCTCCCGCTCCCGAATGCAATTGATGCCTTCGTAAAGCCATCCTACCGCAGGCCCGAGCGCAATGCCCGAGTAGCGAATTTTCCCGCTCGCTTTCAATTTCTCGAGCGTCGTCCAAATGGCATCGTCATAAATCTGTTCCATCCGGATGTTGTGCAGTTGCAGCAGATCGATGCGATCCGTCTTCAACCGCTTGAGCGCTGCATCTGTCGCGCGCACGATCGCCTCCGCCGAGAAATCCTGCGGGATTTCGCGCTGACCGCGGCCGCGGGTTTCACCGTGGGTGACAAAATCGTAGCCGACCTTTGTCGCGATCACGATTTCATCGCGCCGCGTCGGGAAAGCCTTCGCGATCAGCTCTTCGCTCAGACCGTTTCCATACGTATCGGCGGCATCGAAGAGCGTGATGCCGAGATCGAACGCCTTGTGCATGAGCGCGATCGCCTCGCCTTCCGTGAATTGGCCCCACCAGCCGGTTGAGATTGTCCAGAGGCCGAACCCAACTTCGCTGACGCGCAGGTCGGTGTTCTTGTAGGTGCGAAATCGCATGGAAATGAGCTTAGCGAACGCGGGACAGCGGCGCAACAGAGCGACTTTCTGAAATTCGACGTTGGACGTTGGACGCTGGACGTTGGACGTTCCTTCCCCTGTCAGTTCCCATGGTCTCCCGCTCCACTAGCGCGCTTCTCATTGTCGGCCACGGCTCGACCGTTAATCCCGATTCCAGCGCGCCCACACTCATGCACGCCGCTGAAATTCGCCGCCGTGGAATGTTTGCCGACGTGGCGTGCTGCTTCTGGAAAGAAGAGCCAAGTCTACGCGATGCGCTCCTCTTCTTTCGAGATCCGGCGATCAGCAACGTCTACGTCGTTCCCAATTTCATCAGCGAAGGTTATTTTACCCGCACAGTCATTCCCCGGGAACTGGAGTTAACCGGACCAGAAACGCACCGCCGGAGCGGGCAGATTTGGAAATATTGCCAGCCGGTCGGCAACCATCAGCGGATGACCGAGCTGCTGCTGCAACGCGCGCACGAAGTTGCGCCGGAGATTCCCGAAGCAGAAACCACCCTCCTCATCGTGGGACACGGAACCGGATTAAATGACAACAGCGCCGTCGCGGCCAAACACCAGGTCGAAATCATTCGGGCGTTTGATCGATATGCCGCCGTGCTAAATGTCTACATGGAAGAGCCGCCGCTGGTCTCGGACTGGCTGAAGCTCACAAAGACGCGAAATGTGGTGGTCGTTCCATTTTTTGTTTCCGACGGCTTGCATAGCGATGAAGATATTCCGGCGATGCTCGGGATCCATTCCAAGAGTCTGGGTGCCGCGTCCGGCAACCCCCATGAGCTGCACGAACGATCGCTCTTCTACTCGACTGCAATCGGCACGGATCCAATGTTTGCCGATGTGATTGTCGAACAAGCCGCCTCGTTCGACAGGCAAAATCAAGAACTGGAATCGGCCTCGTAATTTACGCACACGCAGTTACGGTAATAAATGGAAGCGACGACCAAAGAGCTCCAGGAGCTGGGCGCCTTTGTCTTGGCTGGAGCGCATGAGCCGCACCAATTGTGCATCATGGCGGAGATGATTCGGACGGCCTGCGACTATCGCTGGGTCGGGATTTACAAGATCACGCGCGGCGATTTTGTGATTGTCGGCAAGACGGGCAAATGCCCGCCGGCCTATCCGCGCTTTCCGATCACGCAGGGTTTGGCCGGTGCCGCCGTGGAATCAAAGCAGTCAATCATGGTGGCCGACGTCCACAAGGATCCCCGATACTTGCCGACGTTCGGAAGCACGCAGTCGGAAATCGTGGTGCCGATTATCACCGAGTCAGACAAGGTGGTCGGCCTGATCGACGTGGAGAGTGAAAAGTTAAACGCATTTACCGAAGCCGATCGAGATTTTCTCGAGCACGCGGCCTTTCTTATCTCGCGTGCTTTGAAGTGAGCGGCCCGGCGCAGGAGATCGCGCTCGCAAGATGGCTGGCCGCAGGTCTGCGGTGCATCGGACAAATTTCCATTGAGGCCGGGGAAGATGGCACGTTTGCCCTAACTCATCGCGAGGATGCCGCGCGAAATGATCTTGCCCCATACTCACAGGCCGACGACGCGGCTCGGCTCGCACGCTTCGACGATGCAGGAAACTATCGACCGCTAAAGACAGCCCCTAATTTGCGACATGGGTGGCGACTGATGCTGCCAGATCGAAGTGCGCTGGGCATCGCGCTCGATCTTTTTTATCCGGGGCGGCTCGCGGCGTTTCTTGCGTGGGAAACGGAAACGTTGGTGACGACGCCGTTACGCGAGACTCTCCATCGACAGACCGGAATGTACCGCTCGGCGGGAAAGATCAGCGACCCGGAAGCGAACGCGCTCGTGGGAACTTTTTGCCGCTCCGATGGCGGATGCTTGCGGACCATCCTTTGGAAACGCGACCGGGAAGGGACACTCGCGTCGACGCTCTTGCCGTCGGAAAAGTTCGATCCGACGCATGACCAGACCGGTTTCAGCCATTCGATGATTCCGCTGCTTTGCCAGGAAGCTTGCAACCTCCTCGTGGCGGAAGCGCGCAGGATCGTCAAATCGAAGGACGGAACGCCGGTCGTATCATGATTATTCGTTCACGCATCGTCGTGCCGATGGTGGGCGAACCGATCGAGAATGGCGCGGTTGCGATCGCCGGAAATCAAATAACGGGCGTCGGCCGCTTCGACGAAGTGAAAACGAGCCACGGAGGAGAAGTACTGGATGTCGGCGAGCAAATCCTGCTGCCGGGGCTGATCAACGCGCATTGCCACCTCGATTACACCATGTTGCGCGGGCAAATCCCCCCGCAGAAATCATTCACGGATTGGATTCGGGCGATCAACGCGAGCAAGGCCGCGCTCTCGGAGGTGGATTACGTCGCTTCCATCGACGCCGGACTTGCCGAGGCCCAAAAATTCGGAACCACCACAGTTTTGAACTTGGAAGCCTTTCCTAAACTGCTGCCGCGCATATCGCGGCCATCTTTACGCGCTTGGTGGTGTGCGGAGATGATCGACGTCCGAGAACCAGTACCGGTGCGCGAAGTTGCCGAGACCCTGCGCGGGTTTCTGTCCCACTCGGAGTGGCTCGGCGGATTTGGCCTGGCGCCACACGCACCGTTCACCGCTTCGGCGCAACTACTGTCGGCAGCCTGCGAGATTTCGCGGAAGTATCACGTGCCAATAACGACGCACGTGGCCGAATCGCACGAGGAAATGCAAATGTTCCGAGACGCGAACGGTCCGCTCTACGATTTTGTGAAAAGCATGGGACGCCCGATGGACGATTGCAGAGGTAACACGCCGATTGGGACCCTGATGCAAAGTCAGGAACTCGATGAGCGCTGGATCCTCGCGCACCTGAATGAACTCACAGAGGGCGATTTCGATCTCCTGTCCCGCGCCGAGAGATTCCATGTCGCACACTGCCCGCGCAGCCACACGTTCTTCGGACATGCGCCGTTCGAGTTACGAAGATTGCGGAGGCTGGGTTTCAACATTTGCCTCGGAACCGACAGCCTCGCGAGCAATTCCAGCCTCAGTCTCTTTGCCGAAATGCGGGAATTACTGCGCAAAGAGCCGTGGATTTCCCCGCGCAAAGTGTTGTCGATGGTTACGGTAAACGCCGCCCATGCCATCGGCCACGGAGATTCGCTAGGGAGAATTAGCCCCAGTTTTCAGGCAGACCTAGTCGGCATTCCTTACGCAGAAACAGGGAGGAGCGTCTTCGATACCATCGTAGCGTTCGATGGAACCGTCCGGTGGATGATGGTGGACGGCGAGATCGCACCCCTTCGTTAGGTTTCTCGTTTTTGCTTTCCTTTTCTCAATTATGAAATATTCTCCGCCTTGCGACTATGGCTAAGATCATCATTATAGACGACGAGCCCGCAATGGTGGAGGTCATAGTGACCCTCTGCCGGGAAAAAGGGCATCAAGTTTTCCCCTTCAATTCCGCCCCGAAAGCCGTCGAGCAGCTCGACGCGATCGCCCCTCAGGTAGTCATCGCCGACATCAAGATGGAAACGATGACCGGCTTCGATGTCCTCCGGCACATTCGCGAACACCATCGACAGACCGCCGTCATTTTGATTACCGCGTACGCGTCGGTCGAGACTGCGGTCGAGGCGATGAAGATGGGCGCCTACGATTACGTCACAAAACCATTTAAGATCGACGAACTCCAGATGACGGTGCAGCGGGCGCTCGATTACCAGGCGGCGCTGCGCGAGAACGTTTATCTCCGCAAGGAACTGAAGAATCGCTATCGATTCGAAAATATCATTGGCACCAGCCGGAAAATGCAGCTCGTCTATAACCTGATCAACAAGGTCGCAGACACGGACAGTACCGTGTTGATTCAGGGCGAGAGCGGGACCGGGAAAGAGCTCGTCGCGCGGGGTCTGCACTTCAACAGCAACCGGCAGCATCATCCCTTCGTCGCGATCAACTGCAGCGCGTTACCGGAAAACCTGCTCGAGTCGGAATTGTTTGGGCACAAGAAGGGCGCGTTTACCGGCGCCGTCGCTGATAAGCGCGGACTGTTCGAAGAGGCAAATCTCGGCACAATTTTTCTCGATGAAGTGAACTCGATGGCGCCGCCGCTCCAGACAAAACTTCTCCGTGTCCTCCAGGAACGCGAAGTCCGCCGTGTCGGTGACAACAAAAGCATTCCTGTGAATGTCCGCGTGGTCGGCGCCACCAACGAGGTCCTCCAGGGCAAGATGAAAGACGGCTCATTCCGCGAGGACCTTTATTACCGGCTGGCGGTCATCCCGGTCGAAATCCCGCCGCTGCGGGAACGGCTTGAAGATGTTCCGCTGCTTGTGAACCACTTTTTGCAAAAGCAGGCGAGCGCAGCCGGCGGAGAACCGAAGAAGATCGATCCGAAAGCGGTCGATATTCTCTGTCACTACGATTACCCGGGCAATGTGCGCGAACTCGAAAACGCAATCGAGCGCGCTTGCGCCCTGTGCGACGAAGACATGATCCTGGCGAGCGATCTGCCGCCGCAAATTGTCGCCGCCGCGCAGGGCGAGAAGGCGGAGCAGGCGATCGCCGCGATGCCGGTCGGCCAAACCCTCGACGAATTCATCCAGCAACAGGAGCGCGGCTATATCGACGCGACCCTGAATCATTGCGGTGGCTCGCGCGAAAAGGCCGCAAGCATGCTCGGCATCAGCATGGCCACGCTCTATCGAAAAGTGGAGCCGAAGAGCAAGAAGTAGCTTCTCCATGGTCCCCACCTCGCGATAAATTTCGGGCGTGGCAGCGGACGGCCTTTGTGAAAATATCAGCGACATGGATGTCGCACTCAAGACTTCGCGAGCTCTGAAGCACTCATGGTTCTGTCTTTTTCTTGGCTGCCTGGTCGTGGCTGGTGCCTCCGCCGCGGAGCAACCGTCACCGAGCACCCGAGAGATGGAGCGCATCAACTGGATGGAGTTTCGTGAATGGATACCGGGAAAAATTAATACCGTCCTCCTGCCACTCGGAACGATCGAGCCCCACGGCGTGACTGCGAATGGCGCCGACATCCTCGCTCCGGTCGCCATCGCCAGAGAAATCGCACCACGGATAAATGCGATGATTGCTCCGGTCATCCCCTATGGATTTACCGGTGTGATGGATGCCTACCCGGGAAGCTTTACCGTCCCGGAGGACGCGTATCGCGGATATGTCCGTTCTGTCCTGGTCGGCCTGGCGAAAAACAAATTCAAAAACATCATCCTCATTAACGGCCACGGCGGCGGACAGACTGCGATTCTGAGTGCCTTGGCCCAGGATGTTGGACGGGAAACGGGCACTCGAATGCTGGTGGTGAATTGGTGGTCATACTGCTCGGACGTAACCATCGAAGTCTTCGGCGAAGATGGAGGCCACGCGGCCGAGAACGAGAACGCCTTCATCATGGCAATCGATCCGTCGCTCGTTCATCCCGAGCGCTACAATAAGGATATGGTGACGGCGAATCCTTCGCCCGGCATGTGGAGCGCGTATCCGAATCCCTCGAGCATCACGCTTTACAAGGAAGGCCAGGGTTACCCGAAATTCGACCTCGCCAAGGCGAAAACCTATTTCGCCAAAGTAAACGACAAGATAACGAAATTGATTCAGGAAACGATCCGCAAGTGGGACTTGGCCGGGCTTTGACCGAGCGGGCGGAGAAATGGACGCTAACTGCGCTTCGTGAAGACTCGGATCTGGTCGGCCGCTTTTTCCAATTCGTCCAGCTGTTCCAGGGTCGCTGCTTGTTTTCGCAGCGTTTCCTCATTCGCCGCCTTCATCGCCTGCAACATTTTCAGCGCTGCCTGAAGGGAGCCGGATTTCTCCGGTGCAGCGGGCGCCGGCGCTGAATTAACCGCGGGCGTCGCGGCCGAGACGATCACTGGCTTCGGCTCTTGCGCGGGCAGCAGACCAGCCAGCGCGAGGGCGGCGAGAATCGACAAGGCTAGGGCGCGCATATTATTTGCCTCCTCTGCTGGCATAGATTCTCGCCAATCGAAGGTATTCCGCGATGGTGGCCAGCTTCGCATCAATTTTCGCCTGGTTCTCCGCGATCGCGACCTGTTGGGTTTGCACTTCTTTGACGACCGCGAGGACCTGCTGTTCCTGTTGTTGGTTCGCGCTCGGGGCTTCGGTCCCAGGAGCGGTCACGAGCAGGGCCAGGGAGAAAAAGGCTATGAGAGCTGGAAGGCGTTTCATGGTGCAAAGTCGGTTCACCCCTCTTGAGAGCAAGTCGTATTCCGTCCGCAATTTTGCCAGTGCGAGACCATTTCACGAGGGGTCACGGCGCGGTAATTGCTTGCTTTTAGGGCCTTCCACCGCGTAGCGTCCGTAACCATGGCCGGCCCCGGGATGCACCAATCGCAAAACCTCTCGCTCCAGCAGGTTCTTGCGCCCCAGCTCCAGCAGAGTCTGCTCATCCTTCAGGCCCCGCTTCTCGAGCTGCGAAACCTGGTCCAGCAGGAGATGGAAACCAACCCGGTCCTGGAAGAGCTCGCAACCGAACCGAACGCGGATGGCTCTGAGGAACCGCCCACGCCGACCGCGGACGAAGAGTTCAAGGCCGAGTTCGATCAACTGGCGAAACTGGACGACGAATGGCGCGATTACATGGCGCAATCGGGCAGTTACAGCGCCCGTTCGCAGGACGATGAGGAAAAACGTCAGTTCTTCTTCGATTCCATCGCGACGCAGGAAACGCTTCAGCAACACCTCATGGGCCAGCTTAACCAGGCGGCGTTGGACGCGGACGATCGGAAAACGGCCGAGCTCATCATCGGGAACATCGACGACAACGGCTTCCTCCAGGTCACGCCGGAAGACATGTCGCTCAATACCGGCATCGCGCAGGATGATTTCGAAACGATGCTCTTGCTCATTCAGAGCTTTTACCCGCCCGGCGTCGGCGCGCGCGACCTGCGCGAGTGCCTGCTCATTCAACTGAAGCGCTCGGGGAAACAAGGCAGCCTCGAATACAAGATCATCCAGGACCACATGCAGGACCTGGGCAAAAGGCGCTTTCCCGAGATTGCGCGCCGCATGGGCATCAGCGTCGAGCAAATCCAGAAATGCGCGAACAACATCGCCCAACTTGACCCGCGTCCTGGGCAGATTTTCGCCGCCGCCCCGCAGAATTACGTCCTCCCCGATGTCACGGTCGAGAAGATCGACGGCCAATACCAGGTCATCCTGAATGGCGAACAGATCCCGCACTTACGGATCAGCAACACCTACAAAGACATCATGTCGCAGGACGGCAACGGCAGTGAAGTGAAGGATTATATCCGGGACAAAATCCGCAGTGGCAAGTTCCTGATCAAATCAATCCACCAGCGGCAGCAAACGATTTCGAATATCGCGCACCAGATTGTCCTGCGGCAAAAAGAGTTCCTGGATCACGGCACCGCTCATTTGAAACCGATGACCATGGTGCAGATCGCCGACATTGTTGGCGTGCATGAGACGACGGTCAGTCGCGCCATCTCCGGGAAGTACATGTCCACGCCTCAGGGCGTTTTCGAGATGAAGTATTTCTTCACGCCGGGATATCAAACCTCCAGCGGCGAATCGATGAGCAACACGAGCGTGAAAGAAGCGATCATGGATCTGGTCAAGAATGAGGACTCCGCCTCGCCACTGAGCGACAAGGAAATCGTCGAAATCCTGAGCGAACGCGGCATTCCCATCGCCCGCCGCACCGTCGCGAAGTACCGGACCGAGCTGAATATCCTGCCGAGCAACATGCGGCGGAAATACTAAAACGCGTTTCTTTATGAACGCTTCACTCCGCGCCGCCGTCGTCGCCGAATGGCGCGGACTGCCGGCGAACAAGACGCGCCCCGATCGCTGGCAGGCGCCGGCAGATCTCCTCCCGAAGCTCATGCAGCAACTCGGATTGAGCGAGCGTTTGCGCGAGACGGAAGTTATCGACGCCTGGAAAGCAATTGTCGGAGAATTTATTGCCGCGCATTCGTGCCCGGTCAGTTTACGCGCTGGCATCCTCTCTGTGCGCGTGCTTCAACCGGCCTTGCACTATCAATTCGAGCAAATCTCGAAGGCCGAGATTCTGCGCAAACTGAAGCAACGCTTCGGCGCCAAGATCATTCGCGAAATCCGTTTCCGCGTCGGATAACTCATGCTGATCCGGCAAATCTTTATCTCAGCCGGCCATAACTATTTCGGTCACCACGGGCGGGCGCCGGATGACTGCCCACTGGTCGAAGTGCCGCGGATTGAGTGCGTCGCGGGTCATGGAATTCGCGGCGATCGCTTTTATGACTACCGCGAGAATTACAAGGGACAGATCACTTTCTTCTCTTCCGAAGTTTTCGAAGAGCTCGTGCGGCATTTCGGCCTAACGAGCAAGTCGCCCGGGGTGCTGCGGCGAAACGTCATCGTCTCCGGCATCGATCTGAACGACTTGATTGGCGAAGAATTTGTTGTTCAGGGCGTTCGCCTTCGAGGAACCGGTCATTGCAAGCCCTGCTACTGGATGGACCAGGCTTTTGCTCCGGGCACAGAGGATTTTCTCCAGGAGAAGGGAGGATTGCGCGCGAAAATCCTGGGCGATGGCACTATCGCCTTGGGCGAGGCACAGCTGGTTCTCGGGGAACCGCGGCTCACGCCGTGACGCCTAGGGCCCGGACTGTTCGGTCAGCCGCGCCTTGAAAGTCAGCTCCGCGATGCCGGACTTATCCAGGTCTCCCAAACCGGATGCCACCATCCGGTCGTATTGCGCCTTCGTCTCACGCGCGAGCGGAAGGTCGAGTCCGTTATCCTCCGCGAGCTGAAGCGCGATGCCGCTGTCTTTGGCCGCATGCGCGGCTGAGAAGAAACACGCGTGATCTCGATTCTGCATGTCTTCGCCGTCCGTTTGGAGAACCCGCGACGACGCGCCCGTTTGCGAAAATACTTCACGCAGCATGGTGAGGTCGAGCCCGAGCGCCTCGCCCAAGCCGAGCCCCTCCGCGAGTCCCGCGGTATTGATGTTCATCACCATGTTGACCAGCGCCTTCACCTTCGCGGCCTCGCCGGACTTTCCGATGTAGCGCAGTGATGCGCTCAATTCCTTCAGCACCGGTTCGGCGCGCCGTAAGTTCTCCTCGTGGCCGCCGCACATCAGATAAAGCGAGCCTTCCCGTGCCTGGGTGATGCTGGAAGCCATGCAAGCCTCGAGCGACGCTGCCCCAGCCGCTTCCGCCATTCGCTCGACTTCCCTATGAATCTCCGGCGAGACGGTGGCGCAATTGATAAATAATTTCCCCTGCGCGTTCGCCAAAAGGTTGTCTGCGCCGCTGAAGATTTCCCGCATCGCCGCGTCATCCGTTACAATGGTAAAGATCACGTCGGCCCCGGCGCTCACGTCGCCCAGAGTCGGGCTGGCCGCACATCCCAATTCTTGCGCCAGCGAAGTAGCTGCCGCGCGGTTCACATCAAAAACTGTGGTGACGTGAAAACCGCGCTCCTTCAATCGGCGCGCCATGTTCGCACCCATTCTGCCTACGCCAACGAAACCGATGTTCATATTTGATTAGTCCGTTTGGGGTAGGCGACTCGGCTCGATAGAGTCTCGCCCTACCGATTCATGCGAAAAACGGGTTGTCGCGTTTTTCCTTTCCAACAGTCGTAAGCGGCC
>JBEEHC010000051.1:0-5759 GCA_041167205.1 Verrucomicrobiota bacterium | reverse complement strand
GGGCGGACAGATTTGCCTGGAGCTTAATCGTGAATACGACGACTCGCTCTACACGCCGGAATTGAAGGAATATTTCGAGGCGCGCGGCGCCGAGATCCACACCCAACGCGTCCTGTTCAATCCATTGCTGCGCGCGCCTTCCGTAACTGCGCCAGTTGCTCGCTGAAATCGGCTTCCCTCTGCCGATGCTCCTGCACCACGGCCGGCGGCGCCTTGTCCACGAAGGAAGCGTTCGAAAGCTTGGCTTCGACGGTACGTAGTTCGTTCTCGAGCTTCGCGATTTCTTTATCGAGCCGCTCGCGCTCGGCTGATTTGTCGCCACCTGCGATCAGGAGATAGAGTTCACCTAGTGGGGTCATCGCCACGGGAACGCCCGCTTCCGGCTGATATTTTGGATCGAGCGTTAGCTCCTCCGCGTTGAGCAAGCGGGAGATCGTGGGCAATTCTCGATCGTCGGCCCCGGCCGCCGGACGCAAAATGAAACGCGCCTTTTTGTTGGAGGGGATTCGCGACGTTGCGCGCAAATTCCTTCCGGCCAGGATCGTCTCGTACACCTTCGCCACTTTGCTCTTCGCTTCGGAAATCGCCTTCGGATTGATCGAAGACAATGCGGTCGAGGGCGGCGGAGCAAATTGGATCGAGCTCGACCTGATCTCCTCTTCTCCTCCGCCAAATCCAAAGACCGACCAAAGTTCTTCTGTGATATGGGGCATGAACGGATGGAGCACCCGGAGAAAACCACACAGGATGAAATCCATCACCGCCAGCACCGATTTCTTGCGCGCCTCGTCCTCGCTGAAAATTTCCGTCTTGGCTGCTTCGATGAACCAATCGCAATAATCATTCCAGAAAAAATCGTAGAGCCGCTGGGCGACCTCGTTGAATTTGTATTCGCGATAGGCGGTTTCGGTCGTGGCCAGCAGCTCATCGAACCGCGTTAGAACTTCGAGCGCGTAAATGGAAAGCTCGTCTCCTTCCAGACGCGGCGTCGTCTCGCTCGGGCCGTGCATCTGTCGAAAACGAGCGGCGTTCCAAAGTTTCGTCGCGAAATTGCGCCCTTCCTCGATCTGTTTCTCATCGAACGCGATGTCCTGTCCGCTGGGTGCGATTCGCATCAAACCAAAACGCAATCCGTCCGCTCCATATTTTGCGATCAAGTCGAGCGGATCGGGCGAGTTGCCTAACGACTTCGACATCTTGCGACCCTGCTTGTCGCGAATGAGCCCCGTGAAAAAGACGTCGCGAAACGGAATGTTGTCTTCGATCGCTGGTGTCTTGCCCGGGTTGAACTCGAGTCCGGCGATGATCATGCGCGCGACCCAGAAAAAAATGATGTCCGGCGCGGTGACGAGAACAGACGTGGGATAAAACTTCCGGCGTGTCTCCGCGTCCATTGTTTCATACGCCCAGAGCCACGCCGAAAACCAGGTATCCAGTGTGTCGGGATCTTGCATCCAATTCTCCGCGTCAACGGGCGGCTCCAGTCCGACGTGGATCTCTTTACTCTCCGGCTTCCGGTACCACGCCGGAATGCGATGCCCCCACCAAATCTGGCGGCTAATGCACCAGTCCTGAATGTTCTCGATCCACTGTGCGTAAACTTTTTCCCAATGCTGGGGAAAGAAGCGGATGAGGTGATCGCGCACCACCGCGAGCGCCTCCGCTGTTTTCGGATAGCGCAAGAACCATTGCTCGCTCAGCCGCGGTTCAATCGGGACTTCGCTGCGCTCGCTGAAACCAACGTTGTTTTCGTGTGGCTCGGTCTTCGAGAGTAGTCCCCTCTCCTGCAATAACTCCGCCGCTTTCTTCCGCGCCTCGAATCGATCGAGGCCGTCCAACTCCGGCACCGCCCGGCAATTTATTTTCCCATCCGGATGGAGCACATCGACGACCGGCAGCTTGTGGCGCTGGCCGATTTCGAAATCGAGCTTGTCGTGAGCAGGCGTGACTTTGAGAACGCCGGTGCCGAACTTGGGATCGATGGCTTCGTCGGCGATGATTGGAAGTTTTTCGCGAGCGAGTGGGCGCCAGGCATGCAGGCCGATCAGCCCGGCATATCGCTCGTCGCTCGGATGAACCGCCACCGCGGTATCAGCCATGATCGTCTCCGGTCGCGTCGTGGCGACTTCCAGGTAGCGCCCCGGCTCTTCGACGATCTCATAGCGAACGTAGTAAAGGCTCCCCTTCTGCGGCTTCGCGATGACTTCTTCATCCGACAACGCGGTTTGCGCCGCCGGGTCCCAGTTAATCATGCGGCGCCCGCGATAAATCAGGCCTTTGCCGTAAAGATCGACAAACACTTTCTGGACGGCGCGGACATAATCGTCATCGAAGGTATAGCGTTGGCGCGACCAATCGCAGGAGCAGCCCAGGCGCTTGAGCTGTTCGATGATGATCCCGCCGTGTTTATCCTGCCAATCGAGGACGCGACGGAGAAATTCTTCCCGGCCGAGATCGTGGCGCGTTTTCTTCTCCGTCTTTCGCAGGTGTTTTTCGACGGCTGTCTGGGTCCCCACTCCCGCGTGATCGGTCCCTGGCAGCCAAAGCACTTCAAAACCCTGCATCCGCGCCCGTCGCGCCAGAATGTCTTGAATCGTGTTGTTGAGGACATGGCCCAGAGTCAAAATGCCAGTGACATTCGGAGGCGGAATCACGATCGAGAACGCCGGCTTCGGCGAATGCGCGTCCGCCCGAAAACAGCCGGCCCCATCCCAGCGCGCATACCACTTCGGCTCGACGGCGGCGGGTTCGTAGGTTTTCGGCAATTCGGACATGGCAGGGAATGATGCGAGTGCCCGGGGGGATTGCAAAATGAAAACCAAGCCAGCCCGCCACGGTTCCTTGCGTCCGTCATCGTGCTCGTGATCATGCTCGCGCTCGTGATCCTCCCCGCTTGATCAGAGCAGAAATCGCGATTACGGGGAGCACGAGCATGAGCACGAGGAGCAAAAAACATCGCAGCCTGTTCCTTCTGACTCTCGCGCTCGCTCTGCTCGCCTCGGTCGCGTGGGCCGCGAGCGACTGGACGGTCGTCCGGCAACGGGACCGCCCTTACGTGACGTTCGCGAACGTCGCGCAGTTCTACCAATTTCCCGAATACACGCGCGTCAGCCGCACCGTCTCACTCCGGAGCGAGCGCCGGGTCATCCGGGCCCAGGCGGGAACCAGCGAATTTTCGATCAACGGTGTTCGTTTTTTCGCGAACTTTCCGCTCCTGAGCAGCGGCGAGGATGACCTCGTCTCGGTGATGGATGTCAGCAAGATCATCGAGCCGGTTCTGCGCCCGAGCCGCATTCATAACGCGCAGAAAGTTGAGACCGTCGTGCTCGATCCCGGCCACGGCGGCACCGATCAGGGCGCTTCGAGCAGTTGGGGCACGGAGAAGGGGTTCGCGCTCGACGTCGCGCTCGCTGCCCGGAGGGAACTCGTCCGCGCGGGTTATCGAGTAGAGATGACGCGAGTGAACGACGTTGGCGTTTCCCTGGAGGACCGCGTAAATTTTGCCAATCGTTTTTCGAATGCCGTTTTTGTGAGCATTCATTTCAACTCCTCCTCGGGCGGCGCCGGCGTGGAAAGTTACGCGCTCGCGCCGGAAGGTGTGCCCTCGAACGCCTCGAGCGAACATCACGTCTCAGGCGCGGACCTCGAGCGCCGTGCGGGCAACGCGCTCGATGGCCAGAACATCGCGCTGACTGCTTCCATCCACGCCGCCGTTTTGTCGAAGGTGGCAGCCTTCGATCGCGGCGTGCGCCATGCGCGTTTTCACGTCCTGCGCGACATCAAAATCCCAGCGGTCCTGCTCGAAGCAGGATTTATCAGCGACCCCTCGGAGGGCCAGCGCATCGCGACCGGTTATTATCGGCAGCAACTCGGCACGGCGATTGCCCACGGCATTCAGAATTACAACGCCGCCGTCAATTATCGGGCGGGGACCACGAACTTTGCCGTGGCGAAAACAAATCTGCCGCCTCACGCGCATTCCATCAGTGAGCCGCTCGGCGCGGACAAGTCTCTCGAACCGAACCCCAATCATCCACCCTCCATCTCGATTAACGCCGGTGAGTAACGAAAAGGCACAAGGCGGCTCCGCCGACAAATCCAGGCCGATCGGCGTTTTCGATTCCGGCATCGGCGGTCTGACAGTGGTAAGCGCGCTGCGGACTCTGCTGCCCAACGAGTCCATTTTCTATCTGGGCGACACGGCGCGCGTCCCATACGGCGGGAAAAGCGCGTCAACGGTCCAGCGTTATAGTCTCGAGATCGCATCGATCCTGCTCGACGAGAAGGCGAAGACGGTGGTCGTCGCGTGCAATACTGCTTCCGCCGTCGCGCTGCCGCAGCTCACCGAAAGCATCCCCGTTACGGTGACGGGAGTGATTCTGCCCGGCGCTCAGGCAGCCGTCGCCGCCACGCGCACCGGTCACGTCGGGGTGATTGGAACGCGGGCGACGATCAACAGCGGCGCCTACGAGCGCGCCCTGCGCTCACTCGATTCCAAGATTCGCGTGACGGCTCGCGCCTGTCCGCTCCTGGTCCCGCTGATCGAGGAAGGCTGGCTCGAGCACTCGATCACGGACCAGATCATCATGCAGTACGTCGCCCCGCTCCTGGACGAAGGGATCGACACGCTTGTCCTGGGCTGCACGCATTACCCGCTCTTGCGCAACGCCATCGCCCGGCTCCTCGGTGATGCGATCATGCTGGTCGATTCCGCCCAAAACTGCGCGAACGCCGTGCGCGATCTTTTGATTCGGGAAAACCTGCGCGCTCCGGAAACCAACGCCGGCCGCCTCCAAGTCGCCCTGACCGATCCACCCGACAATTTTCTTCGGGTCGCGCGCGAGGCGTTGCAGCTCGATGTCGGCGAAGTGCAACTGCGCGACGTTACTGCGCACGCGCACTAGGTGGATCGCGCGCTCCGTCGCGCGATGGCAATAATCGCGGCTTCGCCGCCACTCTCAAACATCGTGCGGCGGAGCGCACGATCCACCTACCGATGCGGCCGCCGACTCTTTGGCAAGGATCCCACCACCAGATCGTACGAGTGGTCGATCATTTTCTTGAGCTCCTTCTCCGGAATCACACCGTCGAGTTCGACCGTGTTCCAATGCTTCTTGTTCATGTGGTAACCCGGCGTCACTTGTTCGTAACGATCGCGCAGCTCGAGCGCGAGATCCGGATCGCATTTCAAATTCGCCCGCGGCGGCACTTCCATCAGCGCAGCTATCGCGAACATTTTGCCCTCGACCTTGAAGACCACGTCGTCCGGGCCAAAGGGGGTGTCTTCCGTCGCGGCCGGCTTGCTCAAACAGTATTCGCGGAAGGTTTCGATATTCATGCCGCGGCAGCCTCCGGATTTGTTCGATATCGCTGCGCGATTCGCATCAGCTCTAGTGCATTCGGCAGATCCGCCTCGGTCTTGATCCAAAAGCTGACCCAACCCGATCGCGGGAAGATGTGATGCGGCGACGCCATCCCGCTTCGCACTATCTTGTCGCGCGCGCTTATTCCGACGAAGGCGTCGAACAGACCGTTACCGTGCAGATGAGCGAGCTCGTGCCGGCCGGAATTGAAACCGACGCCACCAAAGCGATGCACGCTCGGTTCGAGGCCGAGGGAACAACACGCCTCGCGTTCGAGCGACTCCCTCACGGCAAGCGCCCGCCAATCAAAGAGGGCCGTCGCCACGAGTAACATTGTATCGAAGATCTGCGGAAACAGTGGCACGCGCGCAAGCCATCTCAGCTTCCGGACAACAA
>JBEEHC010000050.1:0-9955 GCA_041167205.1 Verrucomicrobiota bacterium | reverse complement strand
TTCTATCAGGTGATCTCGGATCTGGAGGCGAAGCTGGGTGTCGTCCTCTTTCAATTGCCGCCTGCATTTAAGAAGGACACCGTGATCCTGGCTTCCTTTTTAAATGATGTGCCGCCCGGGATGCGCGCAGCCTTCGAATTTCGTCACGCTTCCTGGTTCGATGACGAAGTCTTCGCCCTCCTCAAGAGCAAAAACATTGCGCTCTGCCTCGCCGAAAGTGAAACGCTCGCCACGCCGATCGTTGCGACGGCCGACTACGGTTACCTGCGTTTGCGGCGCGAAGACTACCAGGCTGCAGACGTGGCTCGATGGGCCGAGACGATCAGAACGCAGAAAGACAACTGGTCAGATGCCTTCGTCTACTTCAAGCACGAGGAAAGTGGGATCGGCCCGAAGCTTGCCACCCAACTCCGCGAGCTTCTCGGGGAGAGTGTCGCCTAGGCCGCGGCGCGCCGCTTCTGTTTGACCAGCGAGGAGGTGGAACGGCTACCGTTTCGTTTTGGCTTGAGCGATTGATTTCGATTCAAGCTCTCTTGAAGCACCTTTACCAGATCGACCACGTTCGTTGTTCGCACCGCCGGCGCGGCCTTACCCGCGATTTCCTTGTGCTGTGCTTTCTGCTCGATCATTTCCATCACCGCCGTCCGGTATTCGTCGCGATACTTTTCCGGTTCCCAAGGCTCGGACATGCTTTCGATCAGCGATTGGGCCATCTTCAACTCCTTCTCGGTGATCGCGCTGACCGGTCCGCTCTTTAACTCCTCAGGACTGAGAATCTCGGAAGCGAAGTGCATGAGTTCGAGGATGAGAAAGAGACCATCCGGCTTCACCGATGCGAGATGCTCGCGATTGCTGATCACGACCTTCGCGATTCCAATCTTTCCGGTGCCAGTCAGCGCTCGATGCAGAAGCGCGTAAGCTTTCTCGCCGCCTTTTTGCGGCTCCAGGAAATAGGGCTTGTAGAAGAACTTTGGATCGACCTGCCCCAGATCCACGAAGTCAGTGATGTCGATCGAATGAGTGGACTCAATCTTCACCTTCGCGAAGTCCTCTTCTTTGAGCACTACATATTGGCCGCGCTCGTATTCGAAACCTTTCACGATCTGGTCGGCGGAGACCTCTTTCGAGTCTGCTTCCGCGACTTTCTTGTATTTGATTGGGCTAAGATCGGTCGCCCTAAGCTGCCTGAAGCTAAGCTTCTCCTCCTTCGTGGCCGGGTAAACGGCTATTGGGATGTAAACCAGACCGAAGCTGATGCTGCCTTTCCAGATTGCACGCATAATAAGGCGATCTTAACAACACGGTTCGCGTTGTGTCAACCGGCGCAACATGTTGTGCAAGTAGCGTGCCTTTCGCGGCGTGTTTTGAATTTTCCAGGAACCCACTTCCAGATTCAACCGGTCGATACGCAGTTTATTCTTGCAGTCGCAGCGGTAGATCTGGCAAAGCTCGCGTCAACGAACCGCGGGACGCCGAAGCCAATGCGGCGACGGGGACCGCAGATTTCTTAACCACTGAGATCGCTTTATGACGGGAAGACCACCACCAGGACAGACCGCGGGCAGACCCCCATCGGGCCCGGCGGGGCAAGGCCCCCAGCCATCCGGTTCTGGGAAGGGTCCGGGTGGAGTGCAGGGAATGCCACCGGGCGCTCAGGAGGACGAAGTAAAACTGAGCGACGTGCGCTGGGGTGTGATCTTTCGGATGGGCTGGAAGATGGTCGCGTTTTGCAAACATCTCGCGCTCCTCTATTGCGTCATGACGCTCCTTCAAAATGGGATGAATCTGGGAATGTCGCAGCTCGTGGGAAAGATTACCCAGGAGCTCACGCGTCCGGCGGAAGTCGTGACGCCCGCGGATTCGGTCTCTACCGCTGCCAGTCCAAGTACGGTGCCGGTGTCGCTGGCGGCGCCGCCGGCGGTCGACCGCACTCGCCTTATTTGGACCTGCGTTCTGTGGGCAATCTGCGCTTTGGGTGCGCTCGGTTTGGGCATCCCGTATCGCGCCATCTCGACCAAGCTCGACCTGACCATTTCCAACCGGCTCCGTAGCCGCCTGTTCGAACGATTGCTGCGACAGGGGCCCGAGTTCTATCACACCCACGATCCCGGCGAACTCAACGCGATAGCAAATCAATTTACAATCGAGGCGGCCATGACCATGCGGCAGATCGCGGTGGACATGTTGCTTCAGCTGGCCGTCCTCGGCGGCACAGTCGCCTTACTTATCTACAACTTTCAGATGAAGGGCCCGCCCCCGACCATGTTTGGACACGTGATCCCGCCGGCGCTCATCCCTCTCGCCATCGTGGTCTTTGCGTTCATCTCGCCCTACATCACCGGAAAGATGGCAAACCGCGTGCGCAACGTCTCGAGCGACATGCAGGAAAAGATGCTCGCCCTGAACAGCCTGGTCACCGGCGCGATGCAATCGCCGGAGGAAATCCAGACGATGGAGGCGGAGCCGATCTTCTCGGAGAAACACGATGCGCAGCTTCAGGCACTCCTCCGGTCACGGTTGAAATCGACGCTCACGATTGAATCCCTCAATCTCGTGAACGGCCTGCCTAGTTGGTTCATTCAGGTGGTCATGCTTGCGTTTGGCGTTTTCCTCGCTATTCGCTCCGGCGACGCCGAGAGCGCCGGAAATGTCGTGGCCATTTTCCTTCTCACGCCACTCCTGATGTCGCCGATTGGATCGCTCTCCGCCTATATCATCATGGCGGGCAGCGCATGGCCGCGGATCGAAACGGTCAACAAGATGCTCGAATCGCGCGCCAGCCGGGAGGAGCGCTCCGGAACGGTCAGGGTTGAATCCGTTTCTCCAACGCTTGAAGCCAAGAATATCACGTTTTCGTACAAACCGGATTCGCGGCGCATTTTCGACGATGTTTCCTTCGAATTGCCGCCCGGAAAGATCACGGGCTTCGTGGCCAAGATGGGCCAGGGGAAGACGACTTTTTTCAAGCTCGCACTGCGCTTTTACGATCCCCAGCAAGGCCAGGTGATCCTCGGTGGAAGGCCGGTGGGAGACTACGCTGCCGACAATCTGTACGATCACATTGCCATGATGTCGCAATTTCCCGCGTTTTTTCACGATACCCTCCGGGCCAACATGCAGATGGCAAAGCCCGACGCGACCGACGCGGAGATCCGTGCCATTTGCGAGGAGACTGGAGTGTGGAGCGTTTTGCAGGCTGGCGTCGCGAGCAATCCGCTGGATGCCCAGTTCGCGGCCGGCCGGCGTCTCTCGGGTGGCCAGAGAAAACTGCTCGCGCTCACTCGCTGCCTGCTCCGCAACCCCGCGGTCCTCTTTCTCGACGAGCCAACGGTCGGGATGGATAATCAGGAAAAGTTTGGGATCCTGGGAATGATCCGCGAGGCGGCCAAGAACCACACCGTCATGGTGGTGGATCACGATCTGCGCTGGTTGCTGCCATTTTGCGATTATTTCATTGTCCTGAGCGATGGAAAGATCGCCGAGCGCGGGACCGGTGCGGAACTTCTCGCGCGGCAGGGCTTGTTTTACGACCTCTACCATGCGGACGGCGCGCCAACCGCGGAACACCCACCCGCAGCCGTCCCTGCTTGATTTTCGATCTTCCCGAGGTGTGAAAGATAACTCGCAAAATCCCCGAACTTATCAGTCTAATAGAAAACAACGACGGACAGGCAAAGGCTTGTAGCGCCGTGCGAAATCAGTGAAGATTTGCCGCCAGATCGAGTGATGTGGCGGTGAAACAAAACAAGAACCAACGAAAGGATAGTTAGATATGGCCGACGAAAAAGCAGGCAAAAAGCCCGAAAAAGAAGGTGGATCCGGCGCTGAAAAAGGCGCGGACGCCAGTGAAGCCGGTGGTCGCGGACGGAAGCTACTTTACACATGCTTCGCAGACGGCGCTGGCAACTACGTCGAATCGAACTGGACGTGGTTCACGTGCTGGCGCTGCGGCGCGTTGAATTACATGTAAGCCCCCGGGCTCACAGGAAGCGCAGGATTTCTACATCCTGCGCTTCCATCCCTTGTTCCGACTTTTCATCGCGAGTGTCGTTTCTGGCGCCCGCGATTTGCCAGGTATGGCGGTCAGGTCTTACGTCCTCGACCGCGCGGCAATCACCCCGCAGTAAATTAAGTGCCGCATTACGAACCTACTTCTCGCCGTCCCATCGCGAATGTTTTTCGCCTGACGGCAAACGGTGTGACGCGCCTTTGCGTTCGGGTTCGCGTCAGTCCCGACGCGATTTCCTATCTTTCGGTCCTGGCAGCGGCGCTGGCGGCCTGCTGCTTTTGGAAGTCCGGCCAGCGGCCAATCTGTCTCTTGATCGCGCCGCTCTTTTGCTACCTGCGACTTTGGTGCAACATGCTCGACGGCATGGTCGCCCTCGCTGCCGGCAGGGCGAGTTGGCGCGGCGAAATTCTCAACGATCTGCCGGATCGCATCTCGGACGTCCTGATCTTTGCGGGGGTCGCGCACAGCGGGTGGATGAACCCAATCATCGGCTACTGGGCCGCTATCTTCGCGCTCCTGACGGCGTACGTGGGCATGTTTGGACAAGCGGTCGGCGTCCAGCGCGAATTCAGCGGGGTCATGTCGAAACCGTGGCGCATGGTGACCTTGCACCTTGGGGCCTGGATCACGCTCGCCTGCCTTTGGTGGAATGATGGATCGATTCGATTCGCGAGCTTGACGGTTCTCGACTGGGCCTGCGTTATTGTGATGGCAGGCTGTGTGCAGACGATGACCATCCGATTGAAAAGAATCATGGCGGCGTTGCGGTCGAAGTCTGCCGGTAACTAATGTCGCCGCACCAAGCGCTCCACGATCCCATTTTTTGCGCGTACCTGCGCATCATCTTTGGCTCGCTCGCGGCGGGAGGAATTGTGCTCAGCGTTCTGCACTGGGGATTGAAGAAACCACTTGGCCCGATCTGGAGCACCTATCGCTCGTGGCTCGTGCTCGCGCCGATCGGGATGGCGGTGATCTTTGCCGGCCGCATTCCCACGATCATCGGCGTCACGCTTCTCGCGATTTTCGGATTCAAGGAATTCGCCCGCGCGTCCGGATTGTATCGCGACTGGTGGATGACCGGCGCAGTCTACGCCGGCATCATAACCGTCGGCGCGGCGTCGTTGATGGGGCATCCGCGCGGCGAGGAACCCGGTACTGGATGGTATGGATTTTTTGTGGCCGTGCCGGTCTTTGCCATCGCGCTCATCCTGATCGTTCCGATCTTGCGCAACCGCGCGCGCGGCGAATTGCAACGGATGTCGCTGGGCATCGTCGGATTTGTCTACATCGGCTGGATGTTCGGACATCTCGGTTTCCTCGCGAATGCGGTGAACGCATACGGCTATCTGCTTTATGTGATTTTTGCGACGGAATTGAACGATGTGGCGGCATTCACATTCGGCCGGCTCTTCGGCCGTCATCCGCTGCGCAGCGAAATCAGTCCGAAGAAAACCTGGGAAGGCGCCTTGGGCGCGCTGGCGGTTTCCATGACGCTGCCGTGGTTGCTCCGCCTTTCTTTTCCTGAATTCGGCCCGTGGCAGTTGATCCTGACCGGCTTGATCGTTGGCGTCGGTGGGCAACTTGGCGATTTGTCGATTAGCGTGATCAAGCGTGACATCGGGACAAAGGATATGGGAGCTTTGATCCCTGGCCACGGCGGCATTCTCGATCGGATCGATAGTTTGATTTACGTCGCGCCTCTCTTCCTGCACATGGCCGGCTACTATCACGAGCTGCGATGAAGAAATGGCAATACGAGCCCGCGGCCGATCTCGATCAAACGCTGATTGAGCGCCTGCGAAATTTTCCCCGCGAACCGGACATGCTCGTCTACGGATTGCGCTCGCTCGTGGCGCTGGTCATCCGGGCTCTGCTGCGCACATATTGCCGTTTCGAAATCGTCGGTGAGGAGCATTTGCGGAGCAATCGCTCCTTTGTGCTCGTCGCCAATCATTCCAGTCATCTCGACGCGGTCTGCCTGCTCGCGGGCTTGCCGCTGCGCAGGCTGCATCGGGCGTTTCCGGCAGCGGCGGCGGATTATTTTTTCAAGAGCGTGGCGCGCACCTGGATCGCGACGGTGGTCGTGAACGCATTGCCGTTCGCGCGACAAGCCCACGTCCGCCAAAGTCTCGCGATTTGCGGTGAGCTGCTTGCGAATGCCGGCAACGTCCTGATCATTTTTCCAGAAGGAACGCGCTCCACTACGGGAGAGCTCCAGGAATTCAAGGGCGGCATCGGTGCGCTCGTGGCCGGTCGAGACGTTCCTGTCCTCCCTTGTTATTTGGACGGTGCTTTCCGTGCCTGGCCCAAAGGCAGCCGGTGGCCGAGGCCTCGTAAAGTGCGGCTGATCATCGGTGCGCCGCGCAACTACGCTGCGGTACCACCAGACAAGAGTGCGAGTGCGGCGATCGCCCAGGAACTCCACGACGCAGTCAGCACGCTAAGTCGTGGATGATTCCGAGATTGCAGGGCAACCGCTCCGGTTGCCGTTTCGGTTGGCAGGCGGTGCGCCTGCCCTACAATTGGAAGAATGAACGCGACCGATTGCACGTTTGCGACCTGGGACGGCGCGGAGCTCTTCTATCGCGCCTGGGTCCCGGCGGAAGCCAAAGAAAAAGCGCTGCTGCTCTTTCATCGCGGACACGAACACTCCGGCCGGTGGTCGGAAGTAGTAGAAATGCTGGGCCTGTCTGACGTGGCGGTCTTCGCGTGGGATGCACGGGGCCACGGCCGTTCCCCGGGCGAACGAGGCTCCGCGGAGAACTTCGGGACGATGGTGAAAGATGTGGACGCGTTCGTGCGCCATATCTCCGAGCGCCACGGTTTCGCGCTCGAAAACATCATCGTTCTTGCGCACAGCGTTGGTGCGGTTTCGGTCGCGGCCTGGGTGCATGATTATGCGCCGCCCATCCGCGCGATGATTCTCGCGACGCCGGCCTTTCGGGTTCGTCTTTATGTTCCGCTCGCTATTCCGTCGCTCCGGCTGAAACAAAAATTTCTCGGACCCAGTTTCGTAAAGAGCTACGTGAAAGCGAAAATGCTCACGCACGACCCTGTGCAAGCCGCGCTTTACGACGCCGACCCGCTCATTTTCCGTCAGATCGCGGTAAACGTGCTGATAGATCTGCACGATGCCGGCACGCGGCTGCTCGCGGATGCTGGCGCGATCAATGTGCCGACACTCATGCTCGCCGCCGGTCGCGATTGGGTTGTCAGTCTCGAGCCGCAACGGGAATTCTTTAATGGTCTCTCGTCGCCCATAAAGCGGATGCACGTTTTTCCCGCCGCTTTTCACGCGATCTTTCACGAGAAGGAACGGGCGCAGGTGGTGGAACGCGCCCGCGAATTTATCCTCGAACGATTCGCCGAAAAGCCGGTCGCTCCGTCCCTGCTCAACGCCGACAAATTCGGCTACACCTGGGAGGAATATGAACGATTGAAGCTGCGCGGCGGCCCGCAATTCGCCGTCCTTCGCGCCGGCATGAAGACCGGTGGGCGCTTAAGCAAAGGCATCGATCTCGGGTGGCGCAGCGGTTTCGATTCCGGGCTCACTCTCGATTACGTTTACGAGAATAAGGCGCAAGGAGCGACCCGGCTGGGCCGTTTCATCGACCACGGCTATTTGAACAGCATCGGTTGGCGCGGCATTCGCCAGCGGAAAAGGAACCTGGAGAAGCTGCTTCGGAACGTGATCGAGAAAACGCACGCGGCGAACCGCCCCGTGCGCATCGTCGATATCGCGGCAGGTGGAGGGCGATACCTCCTCGAGACGATGCGAGCTTTGCCGGAAATACCAATGACGGCGCTCCTGCGTGATTACAAGCAGGAGAATGTCGATGCGGCCACGCGTCTTGCGCGAGACTTTAACCTAACGAATGTAACGGTCGCATTCGGTGATGCCTTCGACCGGGCTTCCCTGGCCGCGATCGAGCCGCGGCCCACCATTGGCATCGTCTCGGGGTTATTCGAATTGTTCCCGTCGAATGAAGGCGTGTTGACTTCGCTGCGCGGGTTGGCGGACGCGATCGAACCGGGCGGCCATCTCGTTTACACCAACCAACCCTGGCATCCGCAGGTTGAATTTATTGCGCGCGTTCTCCGCAATCGCGAAGGCAAACCCTGGATCATGCGACGAAGGACAACCGCCGAGATGGACGAGCTGGTGCGCACCGCGGGATTCGAAAAGGTCACGATGGAAGTGGACGAATGGGGAATCTTCACGGTTTCCGTTGCCCGCCGCCGCGATGAGTAAGGTGGATCGCGCGCTCCGTCGCGCGATGGCAATTCAGGCGGCTTCGTCGCCATTATCAAACACCGAGCGACGGAGCGCTCGATCCACATGGAAGGCCCTCGCAGCATCGGCAGGACTCTCGGTCCTCTTCCTTATTGTCTACGGCTGGTGCAATTGGATCACCGCGCAGCGGCACGACGTCGGCACGCTCTACTTCGAATGGGAACGCTTCATCCCGTTCGTGCCGCTGATGATCGTGCCCTACATGTCGATCGACGTTTTCTTTGTCGCCGCGCCGTTTCTTTGCCGCAGTGAGCGGGAACTGGCGACATTCTCCAAACGCATCGTCGCCGCGATCGTCGTCGCGGGAATCTGCTTTCTCCTTTTTCCGCTTCGTTTCGCCTTCGAACGTCCGCACGTGGGCGGCTGGCTCGGCGCATTCTTCGATTGGTTTCGAGGGATGGACCAGCCGCACAACTTGCTTCCATCGCTCCACATCGCCTTCCGAACGATTCTGGCCCAACACTACGCGCGCCACACCCGCGGCCTCCTGCGGAGCGCGTCGAATATCTGGTTTGTCCTGGTCGGTCTCTCGACTCTTCTCACCTACCAGCATCACGTCATGGACGTCGTCGCCGGGTTCGCGCTCGGTATCTGCTGCATTTATTTCATTCGAGAGTCCGCGTCGCATCTTCCGGTGATAGAAAACCGGCGTGTCGGTCTCTACTACGCCGCCGCGGCGCTGACCCTCGCCTGTTTGATCGTTTGGTTCTGGCCGTGGGGCGCATTGTTGCTCTGGCCAGCGCTGTCATTAGGCATCGTAGCGAGTGCCTACTTCGGCGCCGGTCCGGTTACCTTTCACAAGGCCGACGGACGGCTGCACTGGAGCGCCCGGCTGGTTCTCGCTCCCTGCTTGTTAGGCCAACAGCTCTCTTTGCTCTACTACCGGCGTCAATGCCGGCCGTGGGACAAGGTTACTTCTGAAGTCTGGATTGGCCGGACGCTCAACGACCGCGAAGCAACCGAAGCCACGCGGCTCGGTGTGACCGCGGTTCTCGATCTGACCGCGGAATTTTCCGAGGCGAAGCCGTTCCGCACTCTCATCTATCGTAACACTCCCATCCTCGATCTTACGGCGCCGTCCACCGATCAATTGCGAGAAATGGCGACGTTCATCGACCATGAATCTCGAAAGGGCGTTGTCTACATTCATTGCAAGATTGGTTATTCACGCACCGCCGCAGCGGCCGCGGCCTACCTGCTTCAGACCGGAAAGTCCGCTAGCGTTACGGAAGCCATCGCGCTTCTGCGCCAGGTCCGGCCGGCCATCGTCGTACGGCCCGAAGTGGTGTCAGCTTTGTCAGAGTTCGCACGCAGCCTGCCTCAGTCTGCGGGGCGAAGTCTTTCTATTTAGTGACTGTCAATTGCCGAAGGTAGCGAGAATGGCGCGTTGCGCCGCCAAAGGTTATCCCTAGTTCCGCGTTTCTTTCGCTCCGCCGCATCTTCCCAGTCACCACCCTTTCGAAGGCCGTGGCGTTCCCCCTCCAACTAGCTATTTGTCCCACCTGGCGCAATAGAACCAAAAGAATCTTGACATGTCGTTGCCAGATTTCTTAAAAGGGAGCAACTCCCCATGAGCAACTCCCCATGAGCAACTCCCCATGAGCAACTCCCCATGAGCAACTCCCCATGAGCAACTCCCCATGAGCAACTCC
>JBEEHC010000049.1:0-3486 GCA_041167205.1 Verrucomicrobiota bacterium | reverse complement strand
GCGAACAACACGACCGGCATCGGCGTCGCCGAGGCTTACGATCTCAGCCTGGCTTCAGCCGCGAAGTTGGCCAACGTCAGCACACGCGGCCAGGTCGGCTCGGGTGACAGCCTCATGATTGCCGGATTCTTCATCGTGAACGGTCAGGTCCGGGTGGTAGTTCGCGGAATCGGCCCGTCGCTGATCCCGTTCGGAATTCCAAACGCATTAACCGACCCAACGCTCGAGCTGCGCGATGCCAATGGCGCATTGGTTTTGGCCAACGATAACTGGAGAACCACGCAAGAGGTCGAGATCATGGCGACCGGTTTGCAACCTTCGAATAATCTCGAGTCCGCTCTCGTGATCACGCTTCAACCGGGTGGCTACACAGGATTGCTCCGCGGGACGAGCAATGGCACTGGGGTCGGACTGGTGGACGTTTACGCGCTCCCTTAGAGAATTGTAGGGCAGGCGCCTCGCCTGCCGCCTCCTTGTGTTGGGCTCTCGCTGTAACCGCTTCGCTGTGCGAAGCGCGTGATCCCGCGCCTCGCCCGCTGAAGCCCAAACATGGCAACCGGAGCGGTCACCCTACAACCAGAAGAGAAATTCGAAACGAGTTTCCGTTTCGCTCATTCCGTCGTTCATCTGAAATTGTAGGGTAGGCGCACCGCCTGCTACCTCTCTTGCTCTTCGCCCGCCTCGTGGCTTCCCGTTATTCGTCCGACTTGGCTTTGATAGCCGCAGCCATTCGGCCGGCATCGTCTTTCACCCACTTGTCATAGGCAGGCCTTTCGGCGTCGGTCAGCTTCTCGTAGACGGTGAACATATTTTTGTCGGCGTGTTCGCTCATCGTCTTGCTGGCCGCCGCCTTTTTTTCACCGTCCCCTTCTTTGAGGGCCGCAATGTACGCATCCATCAGCGCGGTCTGCTTCTTCAAGTATTCATTCACTTCAGGCGCCTTGAATGTCGGCGTATCGGCTCGAGCCGCGGGAGCGAACAAGCTGAATCAGGCCGCCAGCAAGAAAGAGCAGGTAAAAATGCGAAGTGAAGTTCCTACGATAGACTTAGACATAAGTCGCGGAGGCTAGATTGTTGCCATGGCTTGTCCGTAACAATGTGACGCCCTCCGAAAATTGTAGGGCAGGCTGTCGCCGTGCCTCCAAATGCCTCAACACCGCGAGGCAACTACAGCAGATCAAAGGTGGATCGGCCGATCCGTCAATGCCCGTGCGGCTCGCGCCGATGACAAACAAATCTCGGCTTTGCCGACATTATTGTCAGCATCGAGCGGCGGAGCGCTCGATCCACCTTAGCCCCACTTCCTTCCTTTTCGGATCAATCGCGCTTCGCGCATGAAATTCGGGTTGCGTATGGTCGTCGACGAGCTGGCCCATCTTGAACCAGCACGCGCAAATGTTGTGAAGCAATCGATCAACCGTCTCCCTCGCCAGTTAATGAGTTCCTGGTGAAGACAGCGCAGGCCTTGCGCGGCAGAGAAGGATTGGAACAACTCGGCCGTCATGTCGGGAGCGCGCTGATGATCCTGGTCCAGGAGCTTTGCCTTCGTCAGGAGTTTGCGCGCCCGCTCCGGAAGCCGCCGACCGAACGAGGAGGCGTGCTCCCCGAGATTTGAGTGATGGATGAACCCGACGCCATCATCCGTCAGCTTATCGGCCAACTGCCGCAAATACGCTTCCACCAGCTCACGTGGGACGTGCACCATCGAATCGAAACTGAACACGAAGTCTATCGATCGATCCGCAATCATCGCCAGGCAGCGCCCGTCATTGACGTGATAGGTCAACCGCGAATCATCCCCGAAGCGGCGCCGGCAGGCCTCGATACAACGCGGATCAGGATCGACCACGTGCAACCTTTCGCAGTGCTCCTTCAGATAGTGCGTCCAGCGGCCAAAGCCCGGGCCAATTTCCAGAGTCGTCCCGGCGGGCAGGTATTCCGAGATCCGCGGAAAGATAGCGCCAAACCATTGCGCTTCCGAGCTTCCCCAAGGTGCCGACCATTCTTCGCCACCGTCTTTCCATTCGTAATCAATGCCGGGTGATTCGATAATCGCTATCCTAACCCCTGATCTCTCCTTTTCATGCGGCCTCTTCTGTAGGCGGGCTCGCTGACCGCCTGAGGATTGGCGGATCGGCCGCTCCACAGCCTGCCCACCGCGGCGGAAGCGATGGCAAACAAAGCCGACGCTCCTCTTAGCATCGACCCCGAAAGCATTCGGGGTCGATCCACCAAAATTCGCGCTTGACGATTGCTCACAAACACACAACCATACGGTTGTGGATTATTTAAGCGCAACTTTCGCCGCACTGTCAGATCCCACCCGGCGCTCGATTGTCGCCCGCCTCACCACCGGACCGGCCACAGTCATGGAATTGGCCGCGCCCTTCTCGATTTCCCAACAGGCCATCTCCAAGCATCTCGCCTACCTGGAGAACGCGCGCCTGATTGAAAGGCAGCGCGACGGCCGGCAAAACTTTTGCGCCATCAAGCCCGACACCATCCGCGAAGTGGCCGATTGGGCCGAGGGCTATCGCCGCGTGTGGGAGGCAAGCTTTCAGCGTCTCGACGCTCTCCTCGCAGAAATGAAGTCCAACAAGAAACCGGGATCGGCAAAAACCGCACCCAAGAAAAAGAAAAAAACATGAACAAAAATGCCGCACTAAAGATAGCCCCTTCCGGTGAGCGAGAAATTATCATGACCCGCGCGTTCGATGCGACGCGCGACCTGGTCTTCGACGCCCTGACCAAACCCGAGCTGGTCAAGCGCTGGTTGCTCGGCCCACCCGGTTGGTCCATGCCAATCTGCGAGATCGACCTCAAGGTCGGCGGCGCCTATCGCTACGTCTGGCGCCACGAGCACGGCCGCGAAATGGGAATGGGCGGAACGTATCGCGAGATCGCCCGGCCGGACCGGATCGTGCACACCGAGTTGTTCGATAAAGGGTGGTATCCCGGCGAATGCCTCATCACCACCGCCCTGACCGAACAAGGCGGGGTCACAACCATGACCGCGACGATGCGCTACGAATCGACCGCCGCGCGCGATAGCGTCCTCGAGTCCGACATGGAGAGCGGCGTGGCCCCGAGTTACGACCGGCTCGAAGAAATCGTCACCTCGAACACCGCGAAATAATCAGGCCTCGATCACGGCAGGCGGCGAGCGGATGCTTCGTTCATTCCGCGTGTCGGCACCATAGCGAATCCGTTCTGTGGCGGATCGACTTTCTGCGCCCGGTGGATCGGGCCGCACCGTCGGGCGATGGCAATGAGTCTCGGCTCCGCCGACAATATTCCTGGCATCGAGCGACGGAGCGCTCGATCCACCCGTCACGCATTTGATCATTCGAAGATTTAAATTTGTTTCGGATTTCTCATCGAAATTGTAGGGCAGGCGCGTCGCCTGCTGTCCTGTTGACCGGCAACCGGAGCGGTCGCCCTACAAACAAAAGAAAATCCGAAGCACGAAACCGGTGTAGAGGCGCT
>JBEEHC010000048.1:0-6872 GCA_041167205.1 Verrucomicrobiota bacterium | reverse complement strand
GCGTCGGCACGCAGGCCGTTGTTCAACTAACCGATCTTGGCGCGCTCTGGAAACGGGACCGCGACGGCGCCTTGTCCGTTCACATGTTCTCGCTCGAAAAAGGCACCGGGCTCGCGGGCGTAAAGCTTCGCCTGCTCGACGAGGAGCAAAAGCTAATCGAAGACGGCGAAGTCGTGACCGACAAGGACGGCAACGCGGACCTGCCGGGAGCGGATGAAGCGCGTTGGGTTTACGCGGAGCGTGACGGCGATGCGCATCTGATCGCGACTAGCCGGGGCGAGGCCCGGATCCCATTGTATCGCCTCGGCGTCACGAGCAGCGAAGGCGAAGAGGAAGGCGGAGAGACGGTAAAATCCGTTTTTCTCTTCACGGAACGCGGCGTCTACAAACCGGGCGAGGTGGTTCATCTCAAAGGTTTCGCCCGCAGCGAGAGCGACGAGGAAGGAAATCTTCCGGCCGGGAAGAAGCTCACGGTCAAAGTGACCGACGCGAAAGAGCGGGAGGTTTTTAACAAAGAGATCACGCTTTCCGAGTTCGGTTCATTCGCGGAGGAGATCAAGCTGCCGGCGGAAACGCTCGGGAAGTATCGCGTCGCGGCCGAAGGGGAAGAGGGTGAGGGTCTGGCCGGCACCGGCATTTTTCAGGTCCAGCAATACCGGCCGAACGCGTTCGAAATTTCCATTCCACCGCCGCCTGCCACGACTGGACCGGCGCAACTCGATTTCGTGATTGCGTCGAAATATTTTATGGGCAAGCCGCTCGCGAAAGCGAAGCTCACCTGGTCGCTGGTGGCGCGGGACGATGCCTTCAAGCCGGAAGGCCTCGAGGACTTCGCCTTCTGCGATGCAATCGAAGATTTCCGGTTGAATCGCGCGCTCGATCGCATTTCGCAGTTTAACGCGCAGGGCGAAGCGGTGGTCGATGCCAGCGGCAACGCCAAAGTGGCGACGCCCTTGCCGATCAATCCCAAGGCGCCGCAGCCGCGCGCGGCCAAGCTGCTTTGCGAAGTGACCGACCTCAGCCAGCAAACGGTCTCGGAGTCCCGCGCGTTTGTGCAGCACAGTTCCGATTTTTATCTCGGCTTCCGCCGGCTCGACTCGGTTTACAAGGAAGGCGCGCCTCTCCTCATCGAGCTCATCGCGGTGACGCCTGACGGCAAGACATTGCCCGCGCCGGTGAAGTCGACGGTCCGTTTGCAACGCATCACGTGGCAGACCAACCGCCTCGCGACCGCGGGCGACACGACCGAGTTCGACAGCAAGGCGCAGCTCGAAGTGGTGTGGGAACGCGAAGTCTTGACCACGCCCGGCCTCGGCCCGGATCGGAAACCGATCGCCGCGACTCTGCCCAGCACGGTCGCGGGGAAACCCGGCGAATATCTGCTCGAAGCCACCGGCAAGGACGCGCAAGGCCATGAAGTTCTGACCTCGGTCAACTTCGAGGTCGCCGGCCGCGGCGAAACGGTTTGGAATTATCGGAACCCTTACGCGATCGATCTCGCTACCGACAAAGACGACTACGAACCGGGCCAGACGGCGACGATCCTGGTCAAGACGCCGATCGCGGGAGACGCGCTGGTGACCGTGGAGCGCGAGAACGTCCTGCGATCCTTCGTCACCCACCTCACCGGCAACTCGCCCTCCATCCAGGTGCCGGTGGTCGATGCGGACGCGCCGAATGTTTTCGTCTCGGTCCTGCTGTTGCGCGGAGCAAACGATAGCCCGCGAAAAATCAAAACGCCGGAATACCGGATTGGTTACTGCGAATTAAGAGTCGCGCGCCCGGGCGACAAGCTGGCCGTTCAACTCAAGGCGTCGAGCGCGGCCGTGAAACCGGGCGAGAAGGTCGAGCTCGAAGCGAACGTGCGTGATGTCAACGGGAAGCTGGCCGCCGATTCCGAGGTGGTGCTTTATGCCGTTGATGAAGGAGTGCTTTCTCTCACCGGCTACAAGACGCCGGATCCGCTCGCCTTTTTCAATCAGCGTCGCGCTCTCGGTGTGCAAACGTATCTGACGTTGCCGACCCTCTTGAAGGAGGACACTGAGGAAACGGATTTTGCGAACAAAGGATATTTGATCGGCGATGGCAAAGGCGGGCCGCCCCTGGTCGACGGCCTGCGAAAGAACTTTCTCGCCTGCGCGTTCTGGAATGCGACGCTCCGGACCGACGCACAAGGGCATGTCCGCGCGGAGTTCGTCGCGCCGGACAGCCTCACGCGCTACCGGGTGATGGCGGTCGTGGCCTCGAAGCAGAACCAGTTCGGCGCGGCTGAGTCTGCGTTCGAGATCAACAAGCCGGTCATGATGGAAGCGTCGTTACCGCACTTCGCCAATCTCGGTGACAAACTGATTTTGCGCGGTGTGTTACATAACACCACCGACCTCGCGGGTGAGGCGGACGTCGAGCTGCAACTCGACGCGACCGCCAGGGCGACCGAGGTCAAACGCCACGTCACGCTGCCAGCGCACGGTTCCGTTCCGATCGATTTTCCGACGGAGATCGTAGCCACCGGAAAAGGGCAGTGGCGCTGGAGCGTCCGATTCGTTTCGGCCGACAAGAAGGCGAATTTTAATGACGCGCTCCAATCGGAAGTGAATGTCGGCTATCCCGCGCCGCTCTTGCGCGAAGTGGAGACAAAACGAATTGAAAGCAATGAAGCGGAATTGAAACGGATTTCCGATCCGCAGATCATCGAGGGCAGCGGACAGGCGACGGTGGATGTGGCGAACACGCGGGTGATCGAGCTCCGCGAATCGCTCCGGTATTTGCTCCACTATCCCTATGGCTGCGTCGAGCAGACGACTTCGAGCCTTCTGCCGTGGCTGATGGTGCGCGATTTGCGCGAAACCCTGCCGGAGCTCAAAAAGACCGACGCCGAGATCAACGCCGCGGTGAATCGCGGCGTGAATCTACTGATGTCGATGCAGACAAGCGACGGCGGGCTCAGCTTTTGGCCGGGCGGCCGTGAGTCAACGTTCTGGGGTAGCGCCTATGGCGGGCTCGCCCTGGCCCTGGCGCAGAAACAAAAATTCTCCGTTCCGGAAGCGGAGGCGACAAAATTGTTTGGTTATCTGAGCGGACAACTTCGCGGGATGGCGAAAGATGCAACGGGCTACGGTCTTTCCGCCCAGTGTCTCACGGCTTACACGCTAGCGATGGCGGGTAAGCCAGAGGAGGCCTACCACGCCCTGCTTTTTCAAAAGCGAGCAAAATTAAGCGCGGAGGATCGCGCGCTCCTCGCGCTCGCGGTCATCCAGAGCAAGGGCTCGAAATCCATGATCGACGAACTGCTCAAACCGCTCGCCCCGACCGATACCTACTTCGATCAATTTTTTGGATCGATTGCACGAGAGAATGCGCTGCATTTGCTGGCCTGGACGCTGCACGATCCGAAGTCGCCGCATGTGGATGAACTGGCGGTCGACCTTTTCCGGCGCCGCAGCAATGGTCACTGGACGACCACGCAAGCGAACGCCTGGGCGTTGCTCTCGCTCGCTTCCTACCTGCGCCAGGTCGAGGTGGGCGACAAGAATGCGACCGGCCAGATCTTCTGGGACAAGGCGGCGGCGCCTTTTGCCGTGAGCAAGGACAAACCGCTCGTGAGCACAACGTTTCCGATCGTGAACAAAACGGCCACGGAGCCGATTCGACTGACCAAGAGTGGCGGGCAGGTTTTTGCGGACGTGACGGTCGAAGCCAGGCCGAAGCTGATCGAGCGGCCGCGGCAGGATCGCGGGTACGGGATCACGCGGCGATACACGAAGGTCGCAGATGATGGTAAGCTTTCGCCCGCGGAAAATCTGCACGTGGGCGATCGCATTCTGGTCACGCTCGACATCGAGGTGCGCCGGCGCGCGACCTATCTCGCGGTGGAGGACCCGTTGCCCGGCGTGTTCGAAGCGATCAATCCCGCGTTCAAGTCGCAGGAAGTTTCTGCGGGCGAAACGCTCGGGACAGAATGGGTGAGCGATTATCACGAATTGCGCGAAGATCGGGCGGTCTTTTTTGCGGACGTACTTTATCCCGGGCGGTACACGTTGCGCTATCTGGCACGCGTGATCTCCGCCGGCGACGCGATCGCCGCGTCGGCGAAGATCGAGGAGATGTACCATCCCGAGCGTTTTGGAACTACCGAGACGGTGCACGTCCGCGCCGAGTCACTGAAGTAACGAACCGACAGAGCGTTCCATGAGACGTCGATCGAGTGCCGTGTTGATTTGCGCAGCGGTGGTGTTCGTGATGATCGCCGGATATTCCGCCCTGACGTTCATCCCGATTCCGCCAGCGCTGCTCCGTCCGTCGGTGCAAAGCATTTCGTTGCTCGATCGAAATGGAATTCCGCTGCGCGAAGCGCGGGTCGCGGAGCGTTTCAGCCACGAGCTCGCTCTCGAAGAAGTGCCGCGTCACGTGATCGATGCGGTGCTCGCCGCGGAGGACAAACGCTTTTTCCGGCACTCCGGGATCGATTGGCTCGCCACTGTTCGGGCTGTCGTGACAGGGCTTAGCCACGGTCGAATCACCTCCGGAGCATCGACGATCACGCAGCAGTTGGTAAAAATCTCGGAACGCAGGCCGCGCACGTTTCGGGCAAAGCTGATCGAGAGCGCGACCGCTCTTCGCCTCGAGCAGCTCTGGTCGAAAGATCAAATTCTCGCCGCTTATCTTAATCGGATCGACTTCGGAAATCTGAACGTCGGCCTCGCCGCTGCTGCTGATTATTACTTCGACAAGCCGGTGGCGGACTTGAGTGACGCGGAGGCCGCATTTCTGGCCGGCCTTCCGAAAAACCCGCGCAGACTGAACCCGCACGTGGCGCTCGAGGCGGCGCGTCATCGACAGGAGATTGTCCTGCGCCGGATGCGGGCGAATGGCTGTCTCGCCACGACGCGGTTCGACCGGGCGCAAGCCGAGGCGCTGGCGCTCCGTCCACCGGCCCGCCGGTTTCGAGCGCCGCATTTTGTGGAGCTGATTTTGCAGCAGCCGCAGGAAAGCCCGCGCGCGGAGTTGCAAACCACGCTCGATTTCCGACTTAACGAGCAGGTGGAAAAAATCCTGCGGGAGCGGCTCTCGCAACTGCGCGATCAAAATGTGCGCAATGGCGCCGCCGTCATCATCGACAACGCGAGCGGTGATGTCCTCGCGCTGGTCGGCTCCGAGAATTACTTTGCGCCGGGCGCCGGACAAGTGAATGGCGCGTGGGCGCAGCGTTCCGCCGGGTCTACGTTGAAACCGTTCACCTATCTGCTCGCGCTCGAACGCGGCGCCACTCCCGCCACGATGGTGGCGGACGTGCGCACGAGCTTTCCCTCGGCCGATGGATTTTACCGGCCGGAGAATTACAACCGCCGTTGTTACGGGCCGGTGCGTTACCGGACTTCGCTTGCCAGTTCGTTGAATATCCCGGCGGTGAAAGTCCTGCTCGCCGCCGGGGGCCCGGAAGCACTCCATGAGCGTCTCCGTCTTTGCGGCCTAACGACACTAAACAGGTCCGCCGAAGTTTACGGCCTGGGCCTCACGCTGGGAAATTGTGAAGGGCGCCTGCTCGAAATCACGAACGCCTATGCGAGTCTCGCGCGGCTGGGCGAATACCGGCCCTGGCGCGTTCTCACCACGAGTCCAACGGCGAACCGCCGCTACTCGCGGCCGGAGTTGGTCTGGCAGATCGCGGATATTATGAGCGACAATTCCGCGCGCACGCTGGCCTTCGGCATGAACTCGGCGCTCCGGTTCGATTATCCCGTTGCGTGCAAGACCGGGACGAGCACCGACTTTCGCGACAACTGGACCATCGGGTTCACTCCCGAATTTTCCGTCGGTGTCTGGGTGGGGAATTTCGACGGCTCGCCGATGCGTGAAGTTTCCGGGGTGACCGGAGCTGGACCGATTCTCCACGCGATTTTCGATTATCTGCACGCGAATCGGGGCACGAGCTGGTATCGCACACCGCCGGAGATCGTGGAGCGCAAGGTGCATCCGCTCACCGGCAAGTTGCTGGCCGATTCGGATCGGCGCGGAGTGCGCGAGAAATTTCTTGGCGATCGGCTGCCGACGCCTGAGTCACCGGCCGATTATGATGTGGCCGGGAACGTCCAGCTCGGACCGGAGTACGCGGATTGGTTTAGAAGCGCGGAGAATGGTATCCGCGATCGCGCCATTCTCGCTTCGACGAATGGGGAGCTGCGCATCACTTCGCCTTTGCCGGGAAGTGTCTATATCGTGGATCCCGACGTGCCCTCCACGCGGCGCATTCCCCTGGTTGCGCACGGGGGAACGCAAGTGCGGTGGGAGAGTGAATCGCTGATGTGCCGCTCCGAGCCGGGCGCCGATTTTGCTCTCGCGGCAGAGGGCGAGCATCGAATCGTGGTGACCGATCTGGCCAGCGGCCGGCACGCGGAAACGTGGATCCGTATTCGCTCGCTTTAGCCGGGGCTGCAACGCGCTGTGAGCTTGACCGATTCTTCGGAAAAGGATCACTCTCGGAGACACATGAAAAATCTTACTCGCGGAATTTTGTTGGTTATCATTGCGCTCGCGCTTGCGGCTGGTCCCGCGCTGCACGCAGCGGGAGATACCTATGCGGCGGTTGCCTTTTCTCCGAGCACCGGCCGTTGGGGCTACGGCAATGGTTATCCGACCAAAGCAGAAGCAATCGCGCGCGCACGCCGGGAATGCGGCCGCCACCGTGACGCCAAGACGAACTGGTGCAAAAACTCCTGGATTGCGCTCGCTGTTTCGAACCAGAGCTCTGGCGGCTGGGGGTCGGCCTGGGGCGAAACCGAAGCGGCCGCGCGCGCCGCGGCCATGGCCGAATGCCTCTCGCGTAATCCGGATGCGCATGTCGTTATTTGCGTTCCTTCTTCTCGATAGCTTGC
>JBEEHC010000047.1:0-18454 GCA_041167205.1 Verrucomicrobiota bacterium | reverse complement strand
TGTTGCCGGCGGCAGGGAAAGCGGCGCGGCAACGCGAGACCGGTGAGAACTTCGATCAGGCGAGCCTCGACGGCCTGGCGCAACTCATTCAACGATACCAGAAGCTGGCTGAGATGGCTTACGTCCTGGCCGTCCCTCCGCCGCAGCCGCAGGGCGAGTGGCACTCAATCGTTGAAAGTCTCGTCCAATCGATTGCCAAAGGGAAAATTGATCCAGTCGCAAGAATGTATGCGCAAATCGGCGACGCCTATCGCGCGAACGATCGGTCGGCTTTCAAGCAACAGGTGGATCTTCTCGCTCGGACGCTGGCGAAGGAACAACCCAGCGCAACCAAACGCACGTCGTTCGAATTTCTTTTCAACCAGGTCGATCCGTTCTCCCACAGCATGGTCCTCTATGTCCTGGCGTTCCTCCTGGCGTGCGGATCCTGGTTGGGCTGGAACCGCCCGCTGAATCGTTCCGCGTTTTATCTGCTGCTCCTGGCGCTCGCCGTCCACACGTTCGGTCTCGTCTCGCGGATGTATCTCCAGGAACGTCCGCCTGTCACCAATCTCTATTCCTCCGCGATCTTCATCGGTTGGGGCGCGGTGATCGTCTCGCTCATTCTCGAGCGAATTTTTCGCGATGGGATCGGCGCGGCCTGCGCCGGCGCCATCGGCTTCATTACGCTAATCATCGCGCATCATCTCGCGGGCAGCGGCGACACTTTGGAAATGTTGCAAGCCGTCCTCGACACCAACATCTGGCTGGCCACCCACGTCGTCGCGATCACCACCGGCTATTCCGCCATGTTTCTCGCCGGGATGCTCGCCATAATCTATATCGTGCGCGGCGTTTTCACCCGCTCGCTGAAAAAGGAAACGGCCGATAGCCTGACGCGCATGACCTACGGCGTAGTTTGTTTTGCCACCCTGTTCAGTTTCGTCGGGACCGTGCTCGGCGGCATTTGGGCCGATCAATCGTGGGGCCGCTTCTGGGGTTGGGACCCGAAGGAAAACGGCGCCGTTCTGATCGTGCTTTGGTGCGCGCTCATTCTGCACGCGCGCTGGGGCGGGTTCATTCGCCAGCGCGGCCTCATGATCATGGCGATCTTCGGCAACGTCGTTACAAGTTTTTCGTGGTTCGGTGTGAACATGCTTGGTGTCGGTCTGCATTCCTACGGCTTCATGCAAAAAGCATTTCCCTGGCTCGTCGGGTTCATCGTCAGCCAGCTCGCGTTGATGGCCGTGGCCGCGATGCCGCTCGAGCGCTGGCGAAGTTTTCGAACACCCACCAGCACGCGGCGTGGAAACGATCAGGCACACGACTTGAAGTTTATACCCCCAGGGCCAGCAGTAGAAACGATGTCAGAGTAGCTCCATCGAGAAAGGGTTCAGCAATGAAAACAATCGCCATCATCACCGTCAGTTTACTTGCCGCATCGGTCATGTCGGTCCGCGCCGCGGACGCGAAAGCAAATTGGGCTGCTAACTGCGCGCAATGTCACGGCAAAAGTGGGGCTGCCGATACGAAAATGGGGAAGCAATTGAACGCCAAGGATCTGACCGACCCGAAGGTTCAGGCCGCTTTCAGCGACGCCAAAGCCACCCAATCGATCAAGGAAGGCGTGAAGGAAGGCGGCAAGACGACGATGAAGGCGTTCGCGGGGAAGCTGACCGACGACGAAATCAAGGCGCTCGTTGCTTACGTGCGCACGCTGAAAAAATAATCAGGACGCCGGCGTAACGGACCACCCGTTGGCGTGACCCGCTTATTTCAAGCTCTTGATGTAGGCGACAAGCGCCTTCAAGTCGTCGTCTGAGACTTCGACCGGTTTCATCTCGCCTTCGATCATCTTCGCGGTGGGATGCTTTAGAAGGTTGGCCAATTCGTCCGGCGCTTTTTTTGCGGTCGCACCGGAGAGCTTGGGTCCGGCACTGGTTCCCACGCCATTCTCGCCGTGGCACGCATCGCAGGATTCACCTTCGTAGGTTTTTTTCCCAGCCGCGGCGAGCGGATCGAGCACAACGACCACCGGCGCGGAAAGCGAGCTCGCGGCCGCTTCCGGCTCAAACGGCTCGCGCATGAACTGCTCCGTCTCTTCGTTTTGTTTCGCCACCTGTTTCGCGATCGCCGGATCGAGTTGGTCCTCGTGTCGGCTGAGCCAGCCAAAGGTGATGAGCGTCGCCATAATGGCCAGAAAGATGCCCACGGCGATCGGGCGCCTCCACGGCCGCCGTTCCAGACGCCGATCGAAGAATGGAAGCGCGACAACCAGGATCGCGGTGAGCGTCGGAATGACGACAATACCGACGATCGAGAGCGAGCCCTTGAAGTATTTGAGCCATTGGAAAACGGGCAGGTAAAACCATTCCGGTCGCGGGACGTATTGGGTGTCGGCCGGGTTTGCTTTCGGCCCGAGCTCCGTGGGAGAAAAATGGGCGAGCAATCCCAGCACGCAAATCATGAGCAGTGCCACCACCGTATCCATCACCACCTGGCGCGGATAAAACCGCTCCGTCGGAAGGCGCGGGTTGACTGGATCTTCGCTGGGCGGACCAGCCGCCCCCGCTTTGCGAAACAAAAAAACGTGGGCCGCGATCAGGCCGAGAATCGCAGCCGGCAGCAGGAAAACATGCCCCACAAAAAAGCGCGACAACGTCAGTGTGCCCATCTCGTTTCCGCCTCGCATCAAACGTTTGAGAGTGGACCCGATTAACGGGACTTCACTCGCCATGTTGGTCCCAACCGTGGTGGCAAAGTACGCTTTCTGGTCCCACGGCAGCAAATAACCGGTGAACGCCATCGCCAGCATCAGGCCCAGGAGCGCACAGCCGGAAATCCAGAGAACTTCGCGGCGGCCCTTGTATGCGCCGTAAAGAAATGTCTGCGTCAGATGAAGCAGCATTACGATGACGACCGCGCTCGAGCCGTAGGCGTGTAGGCTGCGCAAGAACGATCCGCCGGTAACTTCCTTTACGATATAAGCGACCGTCGTGTGTGCGTGATCGGCCGTCGGCGCGTAATAGAGCGAAAGAAATATTCCGGTGATAGCCTGAGAGATAAAAAGAAAGAGCAGGACCGAGCCAAAAACGTAGGCCCAACGCGCCCCACCAGGGATCGGCTCGTCCAGTGCTTCGTGCATCAAAGATCCCACTCCGATGCGATCGTCGAACCAGCGATAGATGCGCTGCCGCCGGTTCAACGGCGGCTCGGCCGCTTTTTTTCCAGGCGTCTGCTCGTCAGCCATGTTCCATTCCTCAGGCCAGAACTTCCTTTGTCGGAACGAGCTGGCGAAAATATTGGTAGCGCACTTTCAACATGCCGTTCTCGACCTTGCTTTCCAGATCGTCCATGGCTCGCGGAGATGGGCCGGAAACACGGGCGCCATCAAGCGTGAAGATGGCGGTGTGACAAGGACAGACAAACTGCTGCTTCGCCTCAATCCACGGAATCGAACAACCCAGGTGGGGACAGATCGGTGACAGGATGCGCAGGACGCCGTCCTTGGCTGGCAAAACGTAAATGGCTTTTTCCGAGACAATCTTCCTCCAGCCGTCCCGTTGGTCGACCGTGATTAACTTTTTCAGCGGTGCAGTGAGCGACGCGAACTCCTCGATCTTGCCGATGTCCGACCATCCGATTTCGGTTGTCTTGGCGAGCAGCGGATGCAGCGCAAATCGGAGCAGCGGCACGGACAGCGCCGCGCCCACCACGACTGCTCCGAATCCAAGCAGCACCCCGAGAAACGAACGGCGGCTGATAGATTCAGCCTCGGCGGGATTCCGACCCGCTGTCATCACGCTCTCCCCCTGCTTCGATGGTGCCAATGGGTTTGTCTCCACAACCTAGTGTTAGTCAGATTGGGAAAAAAGCGGCTGTTAGGCAAGTGCGATCAAGCATTTCCGAAAAAATGCGCAAAGAATCCGGCTTCCCCCCCCCGCGGCGGAAGCAAGAAATGAACAGCAAGAGCCAATGGAAGATTAACGCTGATGCGCTGGCCCCATTATGTTTTGAACCAGAAAGAACACTATGAAAACAATTCGCCCACTCACACTCGAAGCTCGGCTCGAAGCCAGCCAGCCCGTCGAAATCCTGGACATTCGCCCCCGGGCTGAATTCGAAAAAGTCCACATCGAAGGCGCGCATTCCATTCCCTCGGCGCAGATTTCAGCCGAAAAACTTGTCTGCACACGCGAACTGTTGCAGACCGAACCGCTTTATCTCGTCTCCGAGAGCGGCGCCCTCGCGCAACTCCAAGCCTGTGATCTCGAACGGCAAGGTATGGACAACGTGGTGATCGTCTCCGGCGGAATGCGCAGGTGGCAGAGCGATGGCCTGCCAGTTGTGCGTCGTCAGCTCGTGACCGATTGGCTCGCGGAACGGCGGGAACGAATCTGCGCGGCCTGGCAGGCACGAGATTCGGCCAAGGCCGGTCTTGATTGCGCCACATAAGCCAGTCAAATCACGGCACTGCTCGTTCTCCAGCACAATCTACGCTTGGAAAAAACCAAGCCGCGATAGGCGGCACGCTGCGGACGACTCTACGCTTTCTGCACAAAGGAGAATTATGAACTATGTGATCTTATTGGCGACCGGAACGATGGCTGCGCTCTACCTGCTCATCATTTGGCAGTGCCATAGGCATTGTGAGTGGTAGATCAATTCATGGCGGCGGGTGTCAAGTATGAAGGACTCGCTGTGCCGCCGCACTCCGCGTTGACGCACGTCCGATATTCCGGCAATGATTGGGTGAGCGCATGAAAGCTGCAAATATCGCTCTCCTGGCCTTCGCTTCTGCTTTTCTCGGCTGCTCGGGCAATGTCGCTCCATCAAAGGTGGTGGAGATTGCCGGTGATGACTTTATGAAGTTCAGCGTCACAAGCTTCGAAGTGAAACCGGGGCAGAGCGTAACCATTAGACTCAAGAATAGCGGCGAGTTGCCCAAGGAAGCCGTGGCGCACAACTGGGTCTTGTTGGCAAAAGAGGCTTACGCTCCGAAATTTGTCGAGGCAGGGACTTCACATCCCGAGCGAGACTACATCGCGTTCGAGCAAGAGTTTTACGTGCTGGCCAAGACGAAAATGCTCGGTCCGGGAGAGGCGGACAGCGTTACGTTTATCGCGCCAGGTGTTCCAGGAGCGTACGAATATGTCTGCACATTTCCCGAGCATTACGCTGGCGGCATGAAGGGCGTGATGACGGTTCGTCTATAAGCGATGCAACTGATCGGTGACGATGGTGCGTGAGCTGCTGATTCAGTTGACGGGATGCCGGCGATTCCGCTCAAGCGTCTCGCAGGCATCGCCGAATGATCAACGCATACAGGCCGATCATGATTGCGGCACCAAATACAACTACATATTCCATTTTGTTACCTCTTTGTTTGTCCTGCCAAAATCGTGCTCTGCTCCCCGCCGCTGACTTTTGATTTTATACAACCGGCGCAGGGGGTGACCCATCGATCGCATCGACGAGCGTGACCAGGAGCGTTTGGAACGAAAGTCCCAGCCGGCGCGCTTGCATCCGAGGGCAGAGCGTGATTCCAGACAACGACCGGATGGTCGCGGCGGACCTGTTTGGTTGGAGCGAACTTCGTTTTCATAACTCTTCCTTTTCGAGTCTCAGATTAACGACCTCAGTTGCGCTGCTCTCACCGCGCCTTGGCTTTTTCTGTTCACAAATTGCTCAAAAGGTTGAGGGAAGTAATGGTGCGGCGTCTTCAGGCGACGCGGAGTAAGTTGATCTCCGGAACCTGACCTCAGGTCGTACAATTGACCGATCGTTCTCCAGGCGAGCGATCACAGCCTTGAACAACGGCATAGGCACTCGCTGAAGTCTACGACCGCGGCGCGACACCCGCAGTCCGCCACAGTAACTGTAGGGCGGAGGTGAAACGGCGATTACTCAATCGTCGACTCTTTGCTCCACCGTTCATCTTGCTCCAACGCATTCCCTAGGTTCCTGATCATTAGGTATCGCCTCTGTTCGCTGAGAGGTTCAAACGGTAGAGACGGCGATTCAATCCGCCGCCTAGCGCCGCGTCCAGGCAGCCAGTGCCTGGCCCTCCAGGGAAACAATATGCGCCCAGCAAATGCCAATGGACGCGCAGCGCTTAATGATCGACCCCACTACTCTAGGCGCAGATGAAAGCAAACACTCGTTCGGAAATCCGAGACGAAACAACACAGAAAAAAAACATGAAAATAAACGTTCGTTCCGAACTCCGAAACGAACCAACGCAGAAAAACAACCAACTAAATGAAAGAAACTATCAAATGAAAACTACAACTTATCTAACTGCCCTGGCCGCGTGTCTCGCGATCGGGGTATCAAGCGCAGTCGCTCAAACGTACAGCCTGACTGATTTGGGATATCTCCCTAACAAGAAGGAAGACGTCAGTACGGCCGGGGCGATCAACGACTCGGGCCAGGTGGCAGGCACCTCGGGTGAAGCCGCTTTTCGCTACAACAAAGAGATGGAGGACTTGAGGCCTGATAATCCTTACGGCTTCAGCCGTGGATTTGGAATCGACTACTCCGGACAGGTGGTTGGTGATTCGACCTTTGGCAAGGACGAATTCATCAGTCACGCTGCGCTCTTCAGTAACAAGTCAGCAGAGGACCTGGGGACTCTAAAGGGAAGCGGACCGTTCAGCCGGGCCAATGGCATTAATGCCTCAAGCCAGGTGGTCGGCTTTTCCGGCGAAAAGTTCGATGGTGAGGGTGCCAGGGCGTTCATTATAGCTACTTCGATAGCTAGACCTCGCATGGTCGATCTCGGAACGCTCCCTGGTGGGCAATACGCGCAGGCTTGGGGAATTAACGACTCCGGGTCTGTCACGGGCCACTCTCAAACCAAAAGCGATTTGGGGATAGTAACCCATGCGTTCCTTTGGCAAGAGGGGGCGGGAATGCTCGATCTGGGGGCGCTCGGGGGCGACTTCAGTTATGGCACGTTCATCAACGCGAACAATCATGTCGTAGGCTACACGACGATCGATAGCAAAAACTATCGCGTCCACGCCTTCCTTCATTATGGCCAGCAGATGCAGGAGATGCTCGATCTCGGCTCGCTTGGTGGCGCTTCCACGCAGAGCGATCGCAGCTTCGCCCTGGGAGTCAACGTTCACGATCAAGTGGTGGGTTACAGTTATATCCCAACTGATGGTGATGTGAGTATCATCCCACCGCGGAAGGTCGCCTTTGTTTATAGCAAGGGCATGATGGTGAACTTGAACGACCTCATTGGCGATGCGGCAAAAGAGTATCGGCTCGATTCGGCGACGGCGATCAACGACAAAGGACAAATTGTTGCGATTGCTTTCACTTATTCCGCTGGTAATTATCACGCCGTCTTGTTGACCCCCGCAGGAGATGGCATCGCGACAACTGAGCTTGACCGTCCCGGAACGAAGCTTGCGATTAGCAGCGCCACCTATTCAGTCACGTATGGCGTCTTGACTGTCCAGGCGACCTACGCTGAGGGAGTTCCGAGCGCAAGGCCCATCTTGAGTGTCTACGAAAGTGCCACTAAGAGCCTGATCGGCACGTTGAAGACCAAGAACGGCAGCAGTTACTTCGGGTCCTTCACCTGGAAGGGCAATCCCCAAAAAATCTGGGTCGAGGATAACAACGGCAAGCGCGCAGACGCGGAAGTCGTAGAGACCAAATAGAGATGTGACTGCTCCTGCACTGGCCTTCCGGGTGCAGAGAGCACTGGGCGCGGTCGTCGGCACCGCGCCCTCGGGAAGGACGCAAAACAGAAGTCAGCCAATTGCTTCGTTTTGTTATTGCCGGGCTGGACAATCCCCTTCTCCCGAACCGCAGAAAATCAGGCAGAACGTTAGCGCAATATCCGCTGAGCAAATGCCAAGGGACGCGCAGCGCCTGGTGGCCGCATAGCTATTCTAGGTTCGATGAAAACAAAGGTGCGTTCGGAAAATACCAAACAAACCAACACAGAACAATGCAACAACAAGAAAGAAACCAATAATATGAATACTAAACTCATAACCAGACTGAGCTCCCTTGCTCTGACCGCGTGTCTCGCGATCGGAGTATCAGGCGCGGGCGCTCAAACGTACAGCGTAACCGACCTGGGGATTCTCCCTGGGAAAAAGGAAAACGTCAGTACGCCCGCCGCGCTTAACGCTTCGGGCCAGGTGGCAGGCACCTCGGGTGGATCCGCCTTCCGCTACACCAAAGAGATGGAAGAAATCAGCAGAAACGGCAGCCTCAGCCGTGGATTGGGTATTAACGCCTCCGGGCTCGTGGTCGGGGATTCGACCTTTGGCAAGGGCGAACTCTTCAGGCACGCCGCGACCTTTAACAATGGGTCAACGACGGACTTGGGGACTCTAGGGAAGAACTTCCCCTTCAGCCGGGCTAATGGCATCAACGCCTCCGGCGACGTGGTCGGTTTTTCGAGCGAAACATTCGATGACCAATACGGCAGGGCCTTCTTTGTAAGCCTCAAGAATGACGCCCGTATGCTCGATCTAGGTACGCTGGGCGGGGAATACGCACAGGCTCGGAGTATCAATGACTCCGGATTTGTGACAGGCCACTCTCAAATCAGCGAAAAGTCTGAAGCGAGCCACGCTTTCGTGTGGCAAGCCAGGACCGGAATGCTCGATTTGGGAACGCTCGCCGGCGAATACAGTTATGGTACGTTCATCAACGCGAAGAACCATGTCGTGGGCTATTCGACGATCGATAAGAACAACGATCGCGTACACGCCTTCCTGCATGATGGCAAAGAGATGCTCGATCTCGGCTCGCTCGGTGGCGCTTCCACGGACATGGATTACAGCTATGCCCTGGGTATCAACGCTAACGATCAAGTCGTGGGTTACAGTTATCTCCCATCCGATGGACCCTGGTCGGTGGCCTTCGTTTACAGCAAGGACCTAAAGGGCCTGATGGTGAACCTGAATGACCTGATTGGAGATGCGGCGAAAGAATACCGGCTCGATTGCGCTACGGCGATCAACGACAAAGGACAAATTGTCGCCGTCGCCTACGTTAATTCCGCCGAGGCCTTTCACGCTGTCTTGTTGACACCGATGAAAGACGGCGCCTTGACAGCTGAGTTTGACCGTGCGGGCTCGAAGATTGCGATTACCCTGGCCACTTATTCAGTCAGCTATTCAGCGTTGACTGTCCAGGCCGCCTACGCTGTCGGAGTTTCGAGCACAATGCCGCCCGTCTTGAGTGTCTACGAGAGTGCGACTAACAGCCTAATCGGCACGTTGAAGACCAAGAACGGCAGCAGTTACTTCGGCACCTTTACCTTGAAGGGCAATCCGCAAAAGATCTGGGTCGCGGATAACGACGGCAAGCGCGCAGACGCGGAAGTCGTAGAGACCAAGTAGAGATCTGAACGCTCGTGCAGCGGCCTTCCCGCTGCAAGGAGCGCTGGGCGCGGTTCTGACCCCCGCGCCCAACTCGGGGAAGGGCGCACCAAAAGTCAGTTAATGCGTTTCTTCAATGCCGGGCTGGATAATCGCCTCCCGAGCCACGCAAAGTTCCAGCGACTTCTCTCACGACTCGGTGGGAGTAAGATCACTGCCGCAAGCACGGAACTCATCGCAGCGCGGGTCTCGCACCGACAATTAACCTCAAGCCTGCCGCAGCCGCGACGACGACGCCATCCGGCCAGGAAAAATCGACGAATCACGCCCGACCCAGGGAGCTGTGATCGTTCGCGAGTCTCGGATGGTGTCCCAGCGAAGAACAAGAAACGCACAGCGTTGGACAAGTGGGGATGAGCCGACTTCACGCGGGGCGCCATACTTGCAGTATGAAAACTCAAACACCGCCGGCTCAATCCAAACCAGAGATGCCGGCCCCCAAGAACGTTCTGGTGCCACTGGATTTCTCGCCCGTCTCAAATAATGCAGGGATGATGGCGACAACTGTTGAGAGCCTGGCGACTCGGGTAGCTCTGCATCCTTTTCTCGTCGGGATGCATCGGCGGCAATTGGCCTTGCTGACCTCCTGCGCGATGATTGTTCAATTCAATAAAGGACAGGTGATTTTCCGTGAAGGCGACTTCGCGGACCGCTTTTATTTGATCGAAACCGGAAGCGTAGTCCTGGAGTCGAGCAGCGGGCCGGCCGATCCACTCCTGGGATGGTCGTGGATGTTTCCACCTCATACCTGGACCTTCACGGCGCGGGCCGTCGAGCCAACCACCGCCATTTTCTTTTATGGGACAATCCTGCGCGAGTATTGCGAGAGGGATCACTCGCTCGGTTTCGAATTTTTGAAACGCATGAACTCGCTGATGTACCAACGCATGTTAGCGGCGCGGAATACGATGCCCACCATTAACCATCGCAGCGATACTCTTCCGCCGGTAGGACTGTCGCCATTCACGGACCCGAAACTTATGCCGTATCCGGGCGCGGACGACGATAGGCAATATTGCGAGCGGGCGGGCTAGAAAACCCCTGCTCAGTCGGGTCAAGAGTGGAAAATTCGCCCCCCTCGATCACAAGATCGCGTTGGGAAGATTGTAGGCTATGCTCTGGCAATGCCCGACACCGCGCTGCAGCGTGCCGACAATCATGCGAACAAACAACTTATCGATACGTTGCTGCGCTCGCGCCTATTTCGGGATTACGAGGGGGTGTTTTCGAAAGCTACTGGTTTGGCGCTCGCACTGCGGCCTCTGGAATACTGGCAACTCGAGCATCACAACAAAACCAATGAGAATCGCTTCTGCGCTCTGCTCGCGCAGCGGCCGGCAACGCTGGCCGTTTGTTTGCAGTCCCATGCGGATATTATCCGCCACACCGGCGTCAAACCGTGCACCGAAACGTGCCCGTTCGGTTTGACCGAGACGGCGGTGCCGGTGCGGCTCGGCGAGAACACGATCGGCTTTCTCCGGATTGGTCAGGTCTTGCGCCGCTCGGCCATCCAATCGGACAAGCGGCGCGCTACGGCCAAGCTCGCGGAATGTGGCGTGCCGTTTACCGGCGGCATCCGCAAGGCGTGGGAAGCGACGGCGATAATCCCGAAGGAGAAGTACGGCGCGATCGCGCGGCTGCTGACGTTTTTTGCCGAGCAACTCTCGACGCTCGTCAACCAAATTGTGCTCGAGAAACAGAACGCAGAGCCGCTTCTGGTACGCAAGGCGCGCGAGTACATTGCGCAACACAAAATGGAACCGCTTTCATTGACGGCTGTCGCGCGAGCGTCCGGCACGAGCGTGTTTCACTTCTGCAAAGTCTTCAAGAAAACAACTGGTTTGAGGTTCACCGATTATGTCGCCCGCGTGCGCTTGGAAGATGCCAAGGCGGAGCTGTTGAATCCAAATCGGCGCATCAGCGAAATTGCCTATGACGTCGGCTTCCAATCGCTCACGCAGTTTAATCGCGTGTTTAAGCGAATTTTTGGTCAATCACCCACTCAATTTCGCGCACACCTTTCCTCCGGGAAGCGGGGCGTCAAAGCATCGTAACGGCAACGCGCTCAGGTGGCGTTGCAGGACCCACCTGCGCGTCGCTCTTTCCCGATCCCTTTGCCAACTCTCACGTTTTGCTTAATGCGGGGCTGGGCAGTGGCTTGCCGAGCCGCAGGCAGAATTCCGTCCAATCCTCCCGCGACTCGACAAGAGTAAGTTCACCGCCATGGGCGCGGGCCAGTTCTCGCGCGATACTCAAGCCCAGTCCGTGACCCGGCGTTTGCTCGTCCCCCCGCGCGCGATAGAAGCGCTTAAAGATGTGCGGCGCGCGCTCGGCGGGGATACCCTGGCCGCTATTGCCGACGCAGATTTGAACCTCCTCACCCGACTTCTCGGCTGAAATCAGGATTTTGCCGCTGGGACGATTATATTTTACCGCGTTCTCGACCAGGTTTTGCAAAGTGAGCGAGATCATCTCGCGGTCTCCCGTTACCGGCAGCGTTTCAGGAAGCCTGGCCTCGATCTCGATGTTGTTTTTTTCTCCCAGAATGTGGGCGTCTTCCAGGCTGCCTTCGAGTAATTTTCGCAGGTCGAAGTTCGTCTCCCGCAAGGCCAGCCGACCGGTATCGGCGCGCGAAAGCAATAACAGGTTTTCGGCGACGGAGGTAAGCCGGCGCGTTTGTTGAAGCAGGTCGGTGACACGATGCCGCTGTTCAGGCGAGATTCCGTCCTTAGCCAGGATCTCATCAATTCCCGCGCGCAAAATAGCGATGGGTGTTTTCAGCTGATGCGACGCGTCCGCCGAGAAGCGAGCGGCCTGCTCAAAACTTCCCTGCAATCGCTCGAAGGTCGCGTTGAGCACATCTATCAATCTCCCAATCTCATCTGCCGGACCCTGCGAGGGAATTCGTTCGTCGAGCCGTTCCGCGGTGATGCGTTCCGCCGCACGCCGAATCCGTTCAATGGGGGTGAGCGCGATCGACCCAAGCACCCAACTCCCCGCGGCGATAAGGAGCAGGACCGCGGGTATCACGATCACCTGACTTCGTGCGATTTCCCAACCGAGCTGCTCAATGTCTTTCAGGTCGGCGCCCACATGCAGGGTCAACTCCTTGTCGCGAAACACTCCGATTCGAACAGGACGTCCCGCGATCTCGCGGGTGTGAAACTCTTCGATACCGTCCTTCAGCACCGGCGCGCCCACATTTAGCGACACATAGAGGATCTCGCCATCAGGACCGCGGACTTCGACCAGGCGATCGCGCAGCGCCAGCGGCACAAACCGTTCGGTCACCTCCTGCCGCTTGTTTACACCCTGGAAATTTTCTATATCGCGAAACAGCTCGCGCGCATCCACCGCGAGACGCCGATCGAGGGCTTGCACTTCCTGATGGCGCAACAGGATCCAGGTAGCCCAGACGCAACTGATCGAGGCGCCGAAAGCGAAGAGCGCAGCCCACATCACCAACTTCCAGCGGAGCGAATAGGGTCTCATGTCGAACGGTCGTCACGCACGGTATAACCGAGATGGCGCACCGTCTTGATCAAGGGCTCATTTGCCTCTTCGTCGATCTTTTTCCGGAGCCGGCCGATGAAAACTTCCACCAGTTTCGTGTCGTATTCGTGCTCTCGAGCCCAGACCCGTTCGCTTAATTCCGCGCGCGAAAAGACGCGGCCGGGTTCGCGCATCAACACTTTCAGGAGGACGGATTCGCGCTCCGATAATTCGATCCGCCGTTCCCCACGCCACGCTTCCCGGCCATCAAGCTTCAGCGTCAAATCTCCCACTTGAAGCGTTCGGCCAGCGGGCGCGACAAAGCGCCGTCCCAGGGCATTGACCCGGGCCAGGAGTTCGTTCATCGCAAACGGTTTTGTCAGATAGTCGTCGGCTCCGCCGGTCAGCCCGGCAATCTTGTCTGGCGTCTCGCTCCGCGCGGTCAGCATCAGAATTCGACTCTCCACGCTCAACGCTCGCAACTGCTTCAGGACCTCGAAGCCATCCATTCGGGGCAGCTCCACATCGAGCACGACCAAGTCGTAGCTCCCATCGCGCGCCTCGATTAGCGCGACCTTCCCGTCGTGGACGACGCGCGAGTCGTGCCCGTCGTACTCCAGCGCGCGCGCCAAATGGGCCGCAAGTTTTACTTCGTCCTCGACGACGAGAATTCGCACGTTCCTGCATACACGTTGGATGGGATAGAGGGCAAGGCAAAGGTAACAGCCGTGTTACCTTTCATCGATAGCGCGAAAAGGCACGATGCCCTAACTCGGCAGTGTCCCGCATTCTCATGAAAACAAAAATCAATTGGCGTCATTTAACAAGCTTCGTGTTCGCCAGGGCGGCGCGCATGTTTGGAAACAACGCCCCATCGTTAGGCGCAATATATGCCTGGAGAAAGCCAATTGGTGACCGGCAAAGACCTGCAGCGGCGCGAGCTTGGGGCATGAAAACGATCACTCCATTCCTTCTCGCAGCGCTCGCATTGCTTTGGGTCTCCAGTTATTCGGCAGAGACAAACCGGCTAACTAGCCCCACCTTCCTGGTCTCGCCGCAAGCTTCGACCGGCCTCGCACCCTACGCCGTCGAACTGGCCGACATGGATGGCGACGGCGACAAAGATCTCGTCACCTCAAACCTGGTCGATCAGGAATTCAGCACCGTTTCGGTGTCGAAGAACAATGGGGACGGCACGTTCGGCGCGCGGGTGGATTATCCCGTCGGGCCTAACCCGGTCGACTTCCGCCTCGCGGATTTCAATGGCGACGGAAAGCCCGACGTAGTCTGCCTCGCCGCTCTCTCCGGCGACAACGCCAGCGATCCGAACAGCTACGTTACGGTCCTGTTCAACAACGGCACGGGTGGGCTTATCAATCGTCACGACTATTTCGTCGGCGAGAACGCCAACTCCGGCGGAATCGACGTCGGCGACTACGATGGTGATGGGCGACCCGATTTCGCGGTCGCGTCCCTGCTGACTGGTGTCTACGTCTATCGCAATACCGGCAGTGGCACCTTCACGGAATGGGCGCACTTCGCCGTCTCCATGACTCCGACCCACATCGCGTCCGCTGACTTCAACAGCGACGGCCGGCGGGACCTTGTCATTGGCAACACGGACTCCACCCAGATCTACTTGAACAATGGCGCTGGCTTCACCGCCGGTGTCTCTCTCAATAACTACCCGGATAGCGTCCAGGGGATCGCGACCGGCGATTTCGACAACGACGGAAAACCGGATTTCGCGGTAACCGGACGCTCGCTTTCAGTTTACCGAAACCTGGGCCTGGGCGCGAGCTTTGCCAAGACGGCGTACCTCGCTGGTGAGAATCAAGTCGGAATCAAAGTGGCCGATATGGACGGCGACGGGTTCCTTGATATCACGGTGTCCAACTATCTCGCCAACTCGGTCTCCGTTTATTCCAACGACGGCACGGGGCACTTCCCTGACAAGCGAGAGTGGGGCGTCGGACCGGCCCCGAACAGCCATGGCATCGCGGACGTAAACGGCGACGGCAGGCTGGACATCGTGGCCGCGGCCAGCCAGCTCAGCCAAACCACCGTGAACGTGCTGCTGAACGCAGGCCAGCGAATGTACTTGGCCAGGCGCGATTATGGAATGCTCGGTGCGGCCAGCGGCGTGGGCTTTGCCGACTTTAACCACGACGGCTATAGGGACGTCGTCTCGCCGGCCTACGTCTCAAACCAGGACGGGCCCTTTGTCTTTTACGGCAAGCCCGACGGGACTCTCCAGGACGGCGTGCAGATCGAGAACTGGGGCAACAACATTCCAACCGACGTGGCTGTAGGCGACTTCAACGGCGACGGCTGGCCCGACTTCGTCACCTCCATCTTCAGTCCAGGCAACTGCATCCGCGTGAGCATCAACCAGGGAAACGGGACCTTCCGGACGAGCGTCGTCTACGCGGCAGGCGGCAATCCATCGGGCGTAGCCGTTGGTGATCTCAACGCAGACGGAAAGCTGGACATCGTGAACTCGAATGGCTCGCAGCTCGACAACAGTATCTCTGTCTTCATCGGCAACGGCGACGGAACTTTCCAGCCACAGGTCAGGATCGATGTCGCCTTGCGCCCGAGCGGCGTGCTCCTGGCGGACTTTGACCAGGACGGCCGCAGCGAAGTCATTGTCACCCACTTCGGATCCAACGCGATTTATTACTTCAAGCCGAACGCCGCGGGCGTGCTGGGCACACCGCAGGTCATCAGCATCGGCAGCGCCCAGGGCAATGCGGTCGCAGCTGACTTCGATAACGATGGATGGCTGGACATAATGGCCGGCGCCGGAAATGCCGTGTTGCTGCGCAACAACCATGCCGGTGGCTTCCTGCCACCAGTTGTCACGGCTGTGCCGGGCGGCTATGTCGCGGCCGGAGATTGGGACCAGGATGGACTCATGGACGTCGCCGGCACCAACAGCATTGCCAACCTGGTGCTCGTAGGATGGAACCAGGGAGGAGGCAATTTCACCCAGGTCAGCTCGCTTCAGTCAGGCTATGGAACGGGACGAGCCCGCGCGGCCGATCTGAATGGCGACGGGTTTCCTGAGATCGTAGCGTGCAATGGCCGGGCCAGGTCGATCAGCGTTTTTAAGAACACGACGGCATCCGGGCCAACTCCGAGCCCTACGCCAACGCCGGCAACGACACCCACTCCTACACCAGCGGCAACTCCAACTCCGGTAGCGACACCTACTTCAACGCCAGGGGTAACTCCGACGCCGGCAGCGACACCTACTCCAACGCCAGGGGTAACTCCAACTCCAGCAGCAACACCTACCCCAACACCGGCGGGAACTGCAACGCCAACTCCGATACCAGCTGCGCAGGCCGTCAACCTATCGACTCGTGTGCGAGTTCAGACCGGTGATAACGTGGGTATTGGTGGGTTCATCATCACCGGAACAGCTCCCAAACATGTGCTGATCCGCGCGATTGGACCTTCGCTGACAGCTCTCGGTGTCCCTGGTGTGCTGGCTAACCCCATGCTCGAACTGCACGGTCCCGGTGAATTTGTCACGATGACAAATGACAACTGGAGAGATACTCAGGAGGTCGCAATCCAGGCCACCGGCCTTCCACCCACTAATAACTTGGAGTCAGCGATTGATGCCACCCTGGCTCCCGGCGCCTACACCGCGATTGTGAGAGGCAATGGTAACACTTCAGGCGTTGCTTTGATTGAAGCGTACGATCTTAGTCAGGCAGTTCTCGCAAAGCTGGTCAACATCAGCACGCGCGCCTTTGTCAGCACCGGTGACGACATCGTCATTGCGGGCTTCATTCTGGGCAACCCGCCTCAGGCGGGCAGTGCCAACAGGATTGTCGTGCGCGGAATCGGACCGAGCCTGACTGTGCTTGGTGTGCCTAACGCGCTGGCCAATCCGACGCTGGAGTTGCGCGACGGCAACGGAGTGCTTCTGATCGCCAATAACGACTGGCAGGATGATCCGGCTCAAGCGGCGGAACTCACCGCTGCGGGTCTGGCGCCGACAAACCAATTCGAGTCCGCCATCGCCGCGACGCTGCCGCCGGGCCTTTACACTGCGCTCCTCGCGGGACTGAACAACGGCGCCGGCAACGGCATCGTCGAGGTCTACGACCGGGGATCGCCGTAACGAGATGGGGTCCTGGCTTCCTCTATCGCCCTGCCTAAAACAGATACCTCCAACGACCGCGACCCTCGACCGATGAAAACGACCGCACTCTTCTGCTGTGTCCAAATGTGATGCGCAAGATATGCCTGGAGAAAAGCAATCGGGGCGCAGCAACGGATCGGCCACTGCGCGAGCCTTGGAGCATGAAAACGATCACCCGAACTCTCCTGACTCTCACACTGCTGACGGCTTCCAATTTTTTGAGCGCCGCGGCTTTTGGACAAAATCAGTGGACGCGGCAGAGTCCGCTGCCGGCGGCGCGGAATCTGACCGGCGTGGCGTGGGCGACCCCGACTCACGGTTTCGCTGCCGGCGAGGCTCGAACCTTTATCGAGACATTTGATGGCGGCACGACCTGGCACGGTGTCAACATAGGCGCCTCGAATTCCGATCCTTTCTACAACGTCTCTTGCCGCGACGCCGCCAACTGTTTCGTCATCGGCACTTCCGGTTCCGGCGGTCCCGACCATTGGCGCACGACTGATAGCGGCGCAAGCTGGCAGCGCATCACTAACTCCCCTGCCGGCGGCTCCTGGTACCACATTGATTTCGTCTCGGCGAGCGTCGGCTTCATGAGTGGAAACGGCGTGGCCCGTACGACCGATGGGGGCGCAACCTGGGCTCTGATGTCCGGTTATCCCGACTGCCCGGTTATGTACGGGATGGATTTTCGAGACGCACAAGTGGGACTGGCCGGCGGCAATAGAGTTTCGACCACCGACGGCGGCCCGGGCATTTTCAAAACCATCGACGCTGGCGTGACGTGGGTGCGAAAATATTCCCAATCGGCCAACGACGTCGTTTGGTTGAACAACACGACCGCCATCGCAACCGTCGGAACTTCGATTTATCGTTCGACCGACACAGGCGAAACCTGGTTCCCGATCTCAAACCAGCTCTCGACGGGCCTGGGTGACATGAGCGTTTTGCCGAACGGCACGATCGTTGGTGTTTCCGACTCAGGCGCTGCCTGGCGGAGCACAGACGGCGGACTCAACTGGACGCAAACGCTGGCTGGTTTGGGCGCTTTGCCCGCGAGTTGGGGCGTTTCCTTTCTCGACGATCAAATCGGCTCCATCGTCGGGCAGGGTGGCTTTATTTTCAAGACGACCGATGGCGGTCTGACCTGGGCAATGCTCAACCGCGGCATCGGCGGCGTGACATTTTATGACTTGGAAATGTTCGACGACAACGCGGGGTTGGCGGTCGGCGACAACGGATACTTTTTGCGGACCGCCGATGGCGGAAATCATTGGGACACGGGCAGAGTGACAGTTACGGGTGTCGTGGTGGGCCGCAATGAGAGCCTGCAAGCGGTCAGTATTGTCGACCAAAATTTCGCGGTCGCCGCGGGTTACGACGGTGTAGTTTACAAAACATTCGACCGTGG
>JBEEHC010000046.1:0-5696 GCA_041167205.1 Verrucomicrobiota bacterium | reverse complement strand
ATCGTTAAATAGAAAGTAAACCCGGCGCTCAGGCCGACGTTCCACTTTGATTAGAGGTTTTAGTCCCGTCCCGCGGGATCGGGGTTAAAACCTACAATCAGGGTGACCGGCCTGGGATTCGCCAAATTCCAGAAAGTAGTTATGCAACACAAGGTCACGGCCCAAATCGGGTCCACAGAAGTCTCAATCGAAACAGGCAAAATCGCCAAGCTGGCCGACGGCTCGGTCGTTGTCTCCACCGGCGACACCATGGTGCTCGTCAGCGCGGTCTCCGCGACGCAAATCAAAGAAGGGCAGGACTGGTTCCCGCTCACCGTCGATTACCGCGAAAAAGCGGCGGCAGTGGGAAAATTTCCGGGCGGATATTTCAAACGGGAAGGCCGCCCTTCTGAAAAAGAAACGCTCACGTCGCGCATGACGGACCGGCCGCTCCGGCCGCTTTTCCCCGCGGGTTATCTTTACGATACGCAGATTATCTCAATGCTTCTCAGCGCTGATGGCCAGAACGATCCTGATATTCTCGCGATCAACGGCGCATCCGCCGCACTGACGGTCTCTGATATTCCGTTCGCCGGCCCGATCGGGGCCGTGCGGGTGGGTCGCGTCGATGGCCAGTTCATCGCGAACCCGACCCACGATCAACGAAACGACAGCGATCTCGACCTCGTTTACGTCGGCACCGAAAACGATGTGATCATGATCGAAGGCGCCGCGCAGGAAGTGCCCGAAGAGGAATTTATTAAGGCGCTGGAGTTCGCCCATGGGCATGCGCGCGAGATGATTCGGATCCAGAAAGAGCTCGCGGCGCAAGTCGGCAAGCCGAAGCGCGAGATGCCGTTGATGACCGTCAACCAGGACATCCTCGAGGTGGCTTATCGGGTGGCCGGCGATCGTATCGAAGGCGCACTCTACAAGCCGAGCAAGGTCGAGCGGAGCAAAGCGGTCAACGCCCTGAAAGAAGAAGTGAAGGCTGCAGTGCTCGAAAAATATCCCGAGGCCGACAAGTTCTCGATCTCACAGGCATTCGATTACGTGCAGAAGAAAGCCTTCCGCATCAGCGTGCTCGACAAACAGAAGCGCATGGATGGCCGCGGCTATCAGGATCTGCGCCCGATAACCTGTGAAGTCGGCGTGCTCCCGCGCGCCCACGGTTCCGCGATTTTCCAGCGCGGCGAAACGCAGGCGCTCGCGCTCGTGACGCTCGCGCCCATCGAGGAAGCGCAAAACATCGACGCTTACGGTGGCGGCGAGACCTCCAAGAGCTTTCTGCTCCACTACAATTTCCCGCCCTTTAGCGTCGGCGAAACCGGACGGACCGGCGGCGCGAGCCGTCGCGAGATCGGTCACGGAGCGCTCGCGGAGCGCTCGATTGAACCGGTTGTTCCCGGCACGGAAGACTTCCGTTATGCCGTTCGCATCACGAGCGAGATCATGGAGTCAAACGGCTCCAGCTCGATGGCGAGCGTTTGCGGAGGAATGCTCGCACTCATGGATGCAGGCGTTCCGATCAAGACACCTGTCGCTGGAATCAGCGTCGGCCTTGTCACGGAAAACGGCGAAGACGGACAGATGAAACGCTACGAACTCCTCACCGATATCATTGGCTCCGAGGATCATTTCGGCGACATGGATTACAAGGTCTGCGGGACTGAAACCGGCATCACCGGATTTCAGCTCGATCTGAAACTGCCCGGTGTCAGTCACAAAATCATGGCCGAGGCGACGATGCGCACAAAAGAAGCGCGCACGAAAATCCTCGGGATCATGGCGCAAGCAATCGACAAGCCGCGCAGTGATTTGAGCAAATACGCTCCGCGCATTGAGACACTCAAGATCAATCCCGAGAAAATCGGGGCACTCATCGGACCTGGCGGCAAAACGATCAAAGGCATCGTCGCCGAGACCGGCGCGGAGATTAATATCGAAGACGACGGCTCCGTGCACATTTACGCCACGAGCCCGGAGAGCATGGCGCGCGCGAAGGAAATCATCGGCGGTATGTCGCGCGAGATCGAGGTCGGCCAGACCTATCACGGCCGGGTCGTCTCGATCAAAGAATTCGGCGCGTTCGTCGAAGTGTTTCCAGGAAAAGATGGACTGGTCCATATTTCCGAGCTCGCGGATTTTCGGGTGAACCGCACGGAAGACGTGGCCAAGATGGGCGAGATGATCTGGGTAAAATGCATCGGCATTGACGACAAAGGCCGCGTGAAATTGAGCCGCAAAGCTGCGCTCAAGGAACGCGCCGCGACCGAGACCGGCCAGACGTCCGAGCCCGATCGAGTCGAAGAGCCTCGTCGTTAGTCCGGGCGGGCTAGGGCCCACCGGCTCGACCGCCAAAGTAACAATCCTGTTACCAAACAGGACACGCGTGTTTTGGCGACGCAGTCCGAAACGTTTTATATGAAAACGTTTTCGCTTGCTCTCGCGCTCCTGCTCCTGGCCGGCTCCCAGGCAGGGCTGCGCGCTCAGTCAAATCCGGTTATTGTCTGGTCCCAACAGGACCCAGTCGCTACCACGCATCGCGCGGCGGTCGCCTATTCGCCAAACGGCGCCCTCGTGGCAACCGGGCGCGATGACGATAGGAACACGAAGCTCTGGGACGCCGGGACCGGAGCGCTCGTGCGCACATTGAATGGGAGAGACAACAACGCGAACGTCATCAGGTTTTCGCCGGATGGCCAATATTTGGCCACCGGAACCGGTGGAGGGGGGTCAACTCTCAACCTGAATCTCTGGCGGGTAGCGGACGGTGTGCTCCTGGTCGGTCGCATTGGAGCCTTCAACAACGGCACAATCAGCCTCGCGTTCTCATCGGATGGGCAGCTGCTCGCGGCAGCCGGCTTTGCCGCCGAAAACTACAAAATTTATCATGTTCCGGATATGGCCCTGGTCGCAAACGTCAACAATTTCGATCCCGAGCTCGGATATAACGTCAGGACCAACGCCGTGGCATTCTCGCCGGACGGCCAGCTCATCGCGCTGGGAGACAATCGCGGCGTCCACCTGCGCCGCGTCTCTGACGGATCGCTGGTCCGGGTTCTGAACACGAACGCGCCTTCGGTGATGAAAACAAATTCAGTGGCGTTTACGCCCGATGGACAATACGTCGCCGCGGGGGTGAGCGTCACCGATCCGACTTACTCCAACTGCATCGATTGCGCGGTGAAGATGTTCCGTGTCTCCGACGGATCGCTTGTGAGGATCTTCTCGAACGGCAACAACATGCATTTCCCTAAGATCGCCTTCTCGCAAGACGGCGCAATCATCGGCGCTTCTTATTCCCACGATCACGACAACGCGGGAGCGGTCCAGTTCTGGAACGTCAACACCGGGGCGACGATGCAGACGGACGTGTTCGAGCTGTTTCCGTGGGACTTCGCGTTGTCGCGACTCGGCGGCCGGTACGCATTCTACAGCGCGTCCGGATTGCTTGGGGTGGCGAACGCACCCTACCCTCTGTACTATGGGCTCCCGGGCGCGCGGTAACTTTCCTGGCTGCGATCGAGTAGTTTAACCAGCCGGCCGCGCAGTTGGTTGTGCTCCGCGTCGGCCATCCTACAATTGGCCGGGATGAAATCCGGTTTTCTCGACAAGCTGCGTCGATTCTTGCTCACGCTCCTTCTCTTCTCACCAGCGCTGCAGGTAAGAGCAGAAGAGGAGAAGCCGACGCCTCTGGCCATTTTCGACGCTGTCCTGGCGCAATTCGAAAGCAGCCGGGTTGCGCTGCGGAAATGGCAGTATTACCAAACGCTCACCACGTATCAGCTGGACGGCGCCGGCAAAGTTGCGGCGAAAGGGGTGTGGCGCTCAATCGTTCGGCCCGGTGATGCCCGGCCGTTGGAATACACGGGCGAGAGCATGGAAGGAAAGCTGTCGTTTTTCAAAGCCGGAGCTGAGGAACCGGCGCCCGCAAAAAGTTCCGGAACCCCGCCGCCCAAAACGAAGGTCGAGCCGGAAAAGAATCAGGCCGAATCCGCCGTTGAAGCGGTCCGGAAATATAATCTGCGCGACCGTTACCTCTGGAAGCGTTTGCCGGACGAGAACGCGGCGGGCGAAAGCGCCTACGTCATCGCCTTTGAACCGAAGCCAAAGCAAAATACCAGGTCGCGCGAGGAAAGATTTTTCGGGTTGCTCACTGGCAAGCTCTGGGTCAGCCGCAGCGATTTCACCGTTCTCAAAGCGGAGGCTGCGCTGCAGTCTCCCTGCCAGCTCTTTTGGATCATCGCGCGAGTGACGACTTTTCAGGTGGCGTACGAAGTCGAACCTGCGCGCGCTGGCAACCGGCTTTTGCGCTTAACCAAAGCCAGCGCGAAAACGGTCGTGACGTTTCCCTTTTACTCCGTGCGCCAGCGACACTGGCAGCGCGTCGACAAGTACGAGCCGCGAACTCCGCGCGCCAACGCTCCCTCGCCCCGCCCGACACCTTAAGGCGGGGTCGCTGACCCCGCCGGGATTCCCGTTCATGGCGGATGCGTCCTGCCAACGTTCTGGCGGGGTCAGCGACCCCGCCCTACAATGGCGCATCATGAAATCCGGTTTTCTGGACAAGCTGATCGAGCGCCTTGGCCGCATCGGTCCGGAGGACGTCCAGAATTATCTTCTCCAACTGGCCCAGGAGAAGGGACTGATCGAGACAGTCTTCAACGCGATCCAGGAAGGCATCATCGTGACCGACGCGAAGGGCCGTATCACTTATGTGAATGACGCGGCCTGCCAGCTCTTCGGGCTCGAGGCCGAGAGTTCCATCGGCAAACGCCTCGATGAGCGCGTGCGCGGGCTCGATTGGAAGGCGCTGTCGCAATCCGAAGGCGCCATCAGCCGCGACATGGAAATTTTCTATCCCGCAAACCGCTTTCTCAATTTCTATATCGTACCGCTTCTGATCGAGCGACGCACACCGAAGGATGGCGCGAACAGTCGCGCTGAGCCGGTGGGCCACGCGATCATTCTGCGCGACCTCACCGAGAGCCGGCGCTCGACCGAAAAAACAATCGAGTCGGAACGTTTCAACGCGCTCACGCTCCTGGCTGCCGGGGTGGCGCATGAGATCGGGAACCCGCTCAATTCACTTCACATTCATTTGCAATTGATGGAGCGCAAAGTGCGCAAGCTCGATGGGAAAGTGAAGGAAGAGCTTCAGGAAGCGATCGCCATCGCGCGGGCGGAGATCACCCGGCTCGATTCAATCGTCACGCAATTTCTGCAAGCCATCCGGCCCTCGAAGCCGATGCTGCACCCGGAGAACGTGAACACGATCGTGGACGAAGCTGTGCGCTTTTTCGCGCCCGAGATCGAGGATCGCGACATCGTGGTTGAGACGGAGTTGCGTTCCGACCTTCCGCTGCTAGAGCTCGATCGCGATCAGATGAAGCAGGTCTTCTACAACGTGATCAAGAACAGCTTCGAGGCGATGAAGCGCCGCGGAATTCTGCATATCCGGACCGACCTGGATGCCACGCACGTCAGGATCAGCTTCACCGATACTGGTGGCGGGATGTCAGCCGAGAGCCTGAGCCGCGTGTTCGAGCCTTACTTTACGACGAAGAGTTCCGGGTCCGGGCTGGGTTTATTGATCGTGCGGCGGATTGTGCGCGAACACGGCGGCGAAATGGCGATCGAGAGCAACGAAGGCAAGGGACTCACGCTGACTGTGCGTCTCCCGTTTCTCGATAAGCGCGTGCGAATGCTCGGGG
>JBEEHC010000045.1:0-4211 GCA_041167205.1 Verrucomicrobiota bacterium | reverse complement strand
CCGCCGACGTTGTGATGGCTCTTGATCACATGCGCCGGGTTACCCCCGATTGCGACGCTCTCGATCACATCCGGATAGAGCGTTCCCTGCGCGAGAAAGTGATAGCCGCCGTGTTCGCCCGTTCCGTTCGCCTTGTCTTCCGCCAGCAGTTCTTCGGTCGCGTGCTCGAAAACCTTCACGAATTCGTTGCCGATTATTTTTCGTTTCGTTTCCGGATCGGTCACTCCTTCGAGCAATTTCAAGAAGCGGTCGGCCGCCTCCACGTACTTCAAACGAACATGAAAGTTTTCTCCGAAAACCCGCTGGACCATTTCCTCTTCGTGCGAGCGGAGCAGGCCATTATTGACAAAAATGCATGTGAGCTGGTCGCCGATCGCCTTGTGCAAAAGCGCCGCCGTGACCGATGAATCGACGCCGCCGCTCAGTCCGAGCACAACTTTCTGGTCGCCCACCTGTCGCCGAACTTGCTCGCAGGCCTCCTCGATAAAGGAGCCCATCGTCCAATCCATCGAACACCCGCAAATATGAAAGACGAAGTTTTGCAGGATCTCTTTGCCGCGCGGCGTATGCGCCACTTCGGGATGGAATTGCAGTCCGTAAAGTTTTCGTTTGGGATCTTCGATCGCGCCGAATGGCGAATTCTCGGTGTGCCCGGCGGGTCGGAATCCAGGAGGCAGGGCCGTGAGCTTGTCGCCGTGACTGCTCCAGACGTCGATCTGTTCGCCGACGCCATCGAAAAGCTGCGAACTGCCTGAGATGTGGAGCGTTCCCGCCCCATACTCCCGGCGGGCACTAAATTCCACCTGCCCCCCGAGATGGTGCGCCATCAATTGCAGTCCGTAACAAATCCCCAGGACCGGAATGCCAAGCGTAAAAATCTTGGGATCGAGATGCGGCGCCCCCTGGTCGTTCACGCTCGCCGGTCCGCCCGACAGAATGATGCCCTTCGGCTTCAGCAGGGCGACTTCCTCAGCCGGGATGTCGAAGCGAACGATCTCAGAATAAACCTGGCATTCGCGAATCCGCCGCGCGATGACCTGGGTGTACTGCGAGCCGAAATCGAGGATGAGAATCTTGGAATGAGCGGACGGCGCGGCAGTCTTCACGGCTAGGGATGATGCGCGCTCGTTTCGGGCGTTTTGATGTTCGGATCATTGGACGAATCCGGGCCGAGAGTGCCATGCCCGGTGATGCCGCGCTGGAATTTTTCGCCCGCCTCTTGCACGAGCGGTTTTTCCAAAGGATCAGCGCAACCGGCGGCCAGGATCGCGCTCGCGATGCAAAAGGCGGCGGAGAGGGCTTTCAAGCATTGAGAATAATGGGACTGCCGGTTCAATGCAAGGACTTCGGAACGGCGAAGGATGAATGTCGAATGACGAATGCTTTTTACATTCGGACTTTGAACTTCGACATTCGAACTTCCATGATTGATCCCGAAGTCCTGCTTCAAGGATACCGGCTCGGCGTATTTCCCATGGCGATGGACGACGGCGAGATCGAATGGTTTTCGCCCGATCCGCGCGCGATTCTGCCGCTGGAGAAATTCCACATCCCCCACACCCTGGAGCGAGTTGTGCGAAAGAAGAGCTTCGAAATCCGAATCGACACGTCATTCCCGGAGGTAATGCAAGAATGCGCGCGGCGCCCGGAGACCTGGATCAATGACGAGATCATCGAAAGTTACACGCGCTTGCATCAGCTCGGCCACGCGCACTCCGTCGAAGCCTGGCAGAATGACGAGCTTGCGGGCGGCCTTTACGGCGTCGTGATCGGCGGCGCATTTTTCGGCGAATCGATGTTTCACCATGTGCGGGACGCGTCCAAGATTGCACTGCTCGCGCTGGCGGAGCATTTGCGGAAGCAGCGCTTCGCTCTCCTCGACACCCAATGGCTTACGCCCCACCTGCAAAAGTTTGGCGCCATCGAGATCCCGCGGCACCAGTACCTTCATCTCCTCAACGCAGCTGTGAATCTCTCGCGAAGCTTTAATGAGGAGCATTTGTAGGGCAAGCGCGTCGCTTGCCGCGTCCGTGAAATTTCTTTCCGGTCTCCCCATCCGATATCCGCGATTCGCTTTGCGCCTTGCTCCCCGAGCGTAATTTTGCATAGTGACGCGGCTTCGAGACGGCGCGTGTTTCGCTCTCTCCGCGGCTGGGTAGCTCAGTTGGTAGAGCAGAGGACTGAAAATCCTCGTGTCGGGGGTTCAATTCCCTCCCCAGCCACCTTTTTTCCTTCATTGGGCGTTCCTCCTTCGATGCGCTACGGCGAGACAGGTGGACGCTTGCCACGCCGAAGCTTTTGGCGTAGGCGGGTTGGACGTTCTCTTCGAGATGTTCCGATCCCATGCCTAACGAACCAATCCATATTCGAAACTTCATCAACGGAGAATTCGTTGAGCCGGTCGGCGGCCAGTATCTCGACAACATCGAGCCGGCGACGGGCAAGCCCTATTCGTACGTCCCCGACAGCGACAGCCGTGATGTCGAGCTAGCCGTCACTGCAGCGGACAAAGCGTTTGCGGATTGGTCGCGTACCCCCGCGACGGATCGGTCCCGCATTCTCCTGCACGTCGCCGATCTGATCGAGCGCGATCTCGAAAAACTCGCGCGGGCCGAGTCGATCGACACGGGTAAGCCACTCTCACTGGCGCGCGGCCTCGACATCCCGCGCGCCGCCAGCAATTTCCGCTTCTTTGCCACGGCGATACTGCACACCGAATCGGAAGCGCATATCACCGATGGTGTCGCCTTCAATTATACGTTGCGCCAACCGCGCGGCATCGCCGGATTAATCTCACCGTGGAATCTGCCGCTTTATCTGCTGAGCTGGAAAATCGCGCCCGCGATCGCATGCGGCAACACCGCCATCGCCAAGCCGAGCGAGCTTACGCCGATGACGGCCTACCTGCTCTGCGAGATTTGTCGCGAAGCCGGCTTGCCGAATGGCGTGCTCAACGTTGTGCACGGCACGGGACCGAATGTCGGCGCCCCGATCACGGCGCATCCAAAGATCGGAACGATCTCATTCACCGGCGGCACGGTCACCGGCCGCAAGGTGGCCGAGACCTGTGCGCCAATGTTCAAGAAAGTTTCGCTCGAGCTGGGCGGGAAGAATCCGAACATCATCTTCGCCGACGCCGACCAGGACGCCGCCATCGCCGGTAGCCTGCGCTCGTCGTTTGCGAACCAGGGCCAGGTTTGTCTCTGCGGTTCGCGCGTGTTCGTCGAGCGGTCGGCGTACCAGAATTTTGTCGATCGCTTTGTCGAAAAGGCGTCCGAGTTGCGACTGGGCGATCCGTTGGAAGCGACGACCGATCAAGGCGCGATCGTATCGAAGACTCAACTCGACAAGGTGAAGTTCTATGTCGATCTCGCGCAGCAGGAGGGCGGAAAGATCGCGCTGGGTGGTTTGGCGCCGGAGTCGATCAACGAGCGATGCCAGTCAGGATATTTCTTCCCTCCGACGGTCATCACCGGCCTGCCCGTTTCATGCCGGGTAAACCGCGAAGAAATCTTCGGCCCCGTTGTCACGATCACGCCGTTCGATAACGAAGAACAAGTCATCGGCTACGCCAACGACAACGAATACGGCCTGGCCTCGAGCGTCTGGACACAGAACCTGAATCGCGCGCATCGCGTCGCGGAGCAAATTCACACGGGCACGGTCTGGGTGAATTGCTGGCTGGTGCGCGACCTGCGCGTTCCCTTCGGCGGCATGAAACAAAGCGGCGTCGGCCGCGAAGGCGGCGACGAAGCGCTCCGTTTCTTCACCGAGCCAAAAAACGTCTGCATCGCAAAGTAAGGAGAGCCCCAATGAAATACGTTGATGGATATGTCTTGCCAGTCCCGAAGAAAAACTTGGCGGCCTACCGCCGCATGGCGCAGAAAGCCGGAAAGATTTGGCGGGAGTACGGCGCCCTTCAGTTTTGCGAATGCGTCGGTGACGATCTCAAGACGAAGATGGCCGCATCGTTCCCACAGACGATCAAGCTGAAGCCCGGCGAAGCAGCGGTTTTTTCGTGGATCGTGTTCAAGTCGCGCGCGCATCGCGATAGCGTCAACGCCAAGGTCATGAACGACCCGCGTCTCGCCAAGATGATGGACATGAAATCGATGCCCTTCGACTCGAAGCGCATGGTTTACGGTGGCTTCAAAGCGATGGTCGACCTCTAATGTTTCCGTGCCTACCTTCCTTCATATGTGTCGAAATAT
>JBEEHC010000044.1:0-11470 GCA_041167205.1 Verrucomicrobiota bacterium | reverse complement strand
AAAAGGTTCGGGCGCGGAGTTCGATGACGCCATCCAGCTGAAGGATATTGATCCGGCGTCGCGGACTGTGCCAAAGGCGGACGCGCTGCCGCACGAGCGCATGGAGCGACGCGAGATCCGAGCGCGGATCGACGAAGCCATTGCGCAACTCTCGCCAGAACATCGCGCCGTCATTTTGATGAAGGAAACAGAAGACATGCAATACCACGAAATCGCCGAAGCACTCGGTTGCTCGATCGGCACAGTCATGTCGCGGCTTTTCTACGCTCGCAAGAAGCTGCAGAATCTATTGAGGGATCTTTATGAAAACGTTTGAGGAAAAGTGGACGGCGTGGCTCGACGACGAGCTGAGTGGAGACGAACTCACTGAGTTCGAAGCTTCACTGCCGGACAAAGCGGCTGCGGAAGCCGAGAAACGCGACGCCCACAAGCTCGGCGCTTTCTTGAAGGAGCAACTGCAGGGTCGCGCGATGGGCAACGAAGAGTTTTTCCATCATCAACTGCGCGAGCGGATCGCAGCCGATGAGCGTGCGGCAGACGCGCCAGAGAAAACCGGCGCAAAGCCGGCTCTGTGGCCGATCGGCCGGTTGGTTTGGGTCGGCGCCACGTCTCTCGCGATCTTTTGCGTCTGCACATTTTTCGTTCTGCGGGAGAAGGGTCCCACCGACCAATCGCAGTATCTCACGCAAATCCTGAACGCACGGGTCGATCCCGCGTTCAGCCCGAACGCGTCGATCTCGATGTTTGAATTGAAGGACGACAAAGTGACTGTTCTCTGGACCGAAGGGTTGCAATCGCTTCCCTCTGAATACGCAACGAAGTAACTGGGATGCACCGGCGTTTCTATCTCTTGATGGGCCTGATTGTAGCGCTGATTTTGGGAGATGCAGCGTCGGCTGGGGCGTCTCAGATGGTTTGGAGTGGCCTGGTCATAGCCAACAATGTGGCGCAACCGGATGACATCCCGCCGGAGTTGAATCGGATCGAAGGCACGCTCAAGGCGTGGTTTGGCTACAACCAATTCAAGGTGATCGGCCAGTCGCGGAAGACGCTTGTGACCGGCTCGGAGGATTGGCTGGCCGCGAGCAAATACTTTTCCCTGCACGTTGATTCCAAAGGCGAGACGGCCGCAGGTTATCTTCTCAACCTGAAGTTGTTTCAGGAAAAAAGTGTGTTGCTCGAAACTGAGGCCAGGCTCGGCAAGAAACCACTGGTGATCAAAGGTCCGCAGGTTGGCGACGGGCAATTGTTGCTTGTTCTCTTTGTGCAGTAGCGATCGAACGGAGGATTCAAGAAGTCCGTTGTAGCACAGGCCCTCTGGGCCGTGTGCGCACGCCCACAGGGGCGTCGCTACAATCACATCTAGAATTTGGGCAGTTTGGAAAGCGCCCTCCCTGATGTTAAGTGCAACCCATGCGCGCTTCCCGATTTCTTTCGTTCACCACTGTGATGTCGCTTACTTTGGTCGCCACCTTGAGCGCTGAAAAACCATTCGATTTCGCCTCCACGCCCGGGAAACTGCCGAAGCAGGCTGTGCCGGACGAATACGCCATTCGCATTGCGCCTGACCTCGGAAAATTCACTTTCGTAGGGTCGGAAACGGTTAAGCTGAACGTTCGGCAGCCGGTTCGCCGGTTGGTCTTGAACGCGCTGGAGCTCAAGATCACGAACGCGTCAGTTGATGGAAAGGCGATTTCGCCGTCGGCGATCAAGTTGGATCCAAAAGAGGAAACCTTGACTATCACGCTCGCGAGCGAGCTGCCGGCCGGCCCGCACAGCCTCGAGCTCAATTTCACAGGCAAAATTAACCAGCAGGGACAAGGTCTTTTTTACGCGCGATATCAGGAGGAAGGCACCGGCGCGAAGAAGATCATGCTCGGAACGCAATTTGAAGCGACCGACGCGCGCCGCTTTTTTCCGTGCTGGGACGAGCCGAGCTTCCGCGCCCGCTTCCAATTAACCGCGGTCGTACCGGAGAATTTCACCGCCGTCTCAAACATGCCGGTCGAGAAAGAGACCAAAGTCGCGGGTGGCAAGGAAGTTCGGTTCGCCGCCACGCCGCCGATGGCGAGTTATCTCAACGTTTTTTGCGCAGGCGAGCTGGAAGCGCTTACCGCGAGGCTAAAAAATGTGAATCACGGGGTGGTTACAACAAAAGGCAAAGTAGTGACAGGTCGTTATGCGCTCGATAGTTCGCAGCAAATTCTCAGCTACTTCAACGATTACTTCGGTCTGCCTTATCCGCTGCCGAAGCTCGACCATATCGCAGTCCCGGGAGGGTTTGGTGGGGCGATGGAGAACTGGGGCGGGATCACCTACTACGAGTCGCGGCTCTTGTTCGACCAGGAGAAGTCCTCGGCCGAAACCAAGCAGGGCATCTATGAAGTAATTGCCCACGAGACGGCACACATGTGGTTTGGCGATCTCGTCACGATGGCCTGGTGGGATAACCTTTGGCTCAATGAAGGATTTGCGTCCTGGATGGGAACCAAATGCACCGCGAAATTCAATCCTGATTGGGAAGTCTGGCTGAGCAAGAACGTGCCGCGCGATCCCACCCGCCGTTCTGGAATCGGCAAGGAAAGCGCCATGGAGGGAGACGCGCGCGCGACGACGCATCCGATTCAACAACCAATCGCCAACGAAGCGGAGGCGAGCAGCGCCTTCGACGATATCACCTACCGAAAAGGCATGTCGTTCATCACCATGCTGGAGAGTTTTCTCGGCGAAGACATTTTTCGGGACGGCATTCGCCAATACATGGCCGCGCACAAGCTTTCGAATGCGACCACGGCGGACCTTTGGCTTTCGCTTTCCGAAGCGTCGGGCAAACCAGTAGGTGAAATCGCCGCCGCCTGGACCGAACAGCCCGGATTTCCGATCGTGAACGTAACGCGTGATTCGAGCGGAAAGATCACTCTCACGCAGGAGCGCTTCACCGTGCATTTCCCGAACGCGCCCACGCTCGAGTGGAAGATTCCCCTCACCTACTCGATCGTGGGCGAAGCTGCTCCGATCAGTTTGCTCATGACGTCGAAGATGGTTGATCTCCCCGGCGTCCCGGCCGGTCGCGCCGTGAAATTGAACGTCGCGGGCGCGGGAAACTATCGTGTCCACTACGACGAGGCGTCATGGAAATTGCTCGTGGGAGAATTGCCGCAGCTCAGCTCGGCGGACCGGGTGAATCTCCTGTCGGATGCATGGGCGCTGGTGCAGGCGGACCGCGCGCCGCTCTCGCTCTATCTCGACCTGGTTGAAAAATTGCCCACTAAAACCGAACTGGCCGAGCGCGAGCAGATCATGCACGTGTTCGATTTTATTAACCGCCTCCTGGCCGGTGACCCGAAACGAGAGCAGTTCCAAAAATATACGCGCTCGATTTTGCGGCCAAGTTTTGAGCAGGTTGGGTGGGAACCGAAGCGTGGGGGGCCAACGAAGATTGCTTTGCTGCGCGGGAGTCTGATCAATGCTCTAGGCGATCTGAACGACGAGGAGATCGTCGCCGGCTGTCGCGAGCGCTTTCAAAAGTACCTGTCCGACCCGAGGTCGCTCGCGCCGGATCTGCGCCCGCACGTCTTCGCGGTAGTCGGGCGTTACGCGGATGAAGCAACCTGGAACAAGTTGCATGAGCTTGGAATGAAAACGACGAGCATCGAAGAAAAGCAAAACTACTATGACGCGCTCGCCAGTGCTCTCGATCTAAAACTGGCCGCTCGCACGCTGGAGATTTCGCTCGGCGACGAGGTGCCCACAAGCCGCGCGATTCATCTCGTGGCAAGAGTGGCGCGGCAAAGTGAGCATCCCGAGGTGGCCTGGCAATTTGCGAAGGCCCACATGAAACAGCTCCTCGCGAAAGCCGACGCACTCGCTGCAAACAGTTACGCGCCCGGTTTGTTCACCTTCTTCTCCGATGCCGCACGCATTTCGGAGCTGGAGCGCTATGCGAAGTCCGATCTGCCGCCGGCCGCAGCGAAGGACGTGGCCAAGGCGATCGATGAAGTCGGTTTCCGCGCTGAGTTCAAACCGCGTTTGGCCACTCAAATCGCCAACTGGATTAGTGCCGCGGCGAAGAAGCCTTAGCTGTAGCCGCCCCCTGCGGGCGGCGCGAGTGCCGGGGGGTACCGCCACTCACGCATCGCACAGCGAAGCGGCTTCAGAAAGAAGCAGCCGCGAGTACTCAATACCGAGGCATCATCGGCGGAGCCTCCGCCGCTTTTTTCTCGGCCACCATCGCTTTCGCGTACTGCCAGCCTGCGATTGCGCGGCTCAGGAGGAAAAACGCCATTATCGCGGTCCAGACCACATTTAGTTGCAGCAAGAAAGCGAGCCCTGCCAGAGCTATGGCCCCAATTACGCCGATCACGCTGGCGATCTGTAAGCTGCGAATTTCCCCCAGCGGAAACCAGAGCAGCGCCTGGAGAATCTGTCCTCCGTCAAGCGGGTAAACCGGCAGCATATTAAAAATGAGCAGGAGGAGATTGATGCCGCGAATCGCCCAGATCAGGTGGAATAGGTCCGGCGAGGTATCGGCCCATCCCGCGTTCCCGGCGAAAATCCAAAGCAGCTCCAGCACCGGAACCAGCGCAACGTTCACGAGAGGCCCGGCGGCAATGCTCCAGAGCACGGCACCCGGGCGGCGCGGCGGGTTGACGAACGCGATGCCACCGAGTGGCCACAAGACGATGCGATCGGCTTGCCCGCCGGTTTGCCGGCAGGCTAGCGCGTGACCGAATTCGTGGAGAAGGACGATCCCAAAGAGCGCGAGGTATTCGTAGACCGCAAAGATCGGCGACTGATAGTTGTTCAACCGCTGGGTGAGCTGATAGGCCGCGACGATGAACCAGGAGAAATGCAGGTAAACTTGGATGCCGCTGAACTTGAAGAGCCGAATGGTGCCTTGCATGGGACTTCGAAGTTACAGCCGAAAAGACGCGGACGCGCGTCGTTTTACAAGGTTACTTCGGCGGGGGCGTCCGAGGAAATAAGGAGGCGCATCGGCAGCATGGGGGATTCGTAGAAGCCGTGGCGTTTAAAGAAATTCTGCGAACGCAGCTCGGGCCGGTCGGTCAACAAGGTGATGCGCAGAAACTTCTTCTGTTTGGCAAAGTTGATCGCGTACTCGAGGAGCTGCGAACCGTAGCCGTGGCCGCGAAACGAATCATGCACCACCAAATCCTCCAGGAGAATGACGAAACCGCCCTCGGCGGTGCTGATCGTGAAAAGCAGATTGATCATGGCGACGATTGTTCGATCGCGCCGGAGCACGAAGACCCGCCCACGATTCGGCTCCTCGAAGATCAAGCGCAAGCCCTGAAGCTGTTTCTGCTTATTGGGGCGAAAGTCCTTCTCCTCGCTGAAAAGCTCGCCGAGAAGATTGGACAGTTCGTCCAGGTCTTCGAAAATCGCGGGCTCGATGACGACTTCGCTCATGGGGCCTTCGTTATTCCATAAAGACAAGGCTGTTGCAATGGCGGATGTGCCCCTGTCTTCCTCCTGCTCGTGATCTTGCTCTTGATCCTGATCCTTCCTGTATTCAGAGGATCAAGAGCAGGAGGGGGAGATTGACAAACCGACTCGCGTCTCTAATGTTGCCGCTCTTCATCACCCGGCTTTCGGGTATTTCTCTATGAAACGCACCTTACAGCGCTCGAAGCGCACCCGAAAGAATCAGCACGGTTTTCGCGCGCGCATGAGCACCAAGGGCGGGCGCGCTTGTCTGGCGCGGCGGCGCCAGCGTGGCCGCAAACGCCTTCTGCCGAAGGGCGCGGAAGTTCATTACGCCCGGCACACCCAGGCGTAAATCTCCTACCTGCTCAATTCGTGGAGCGGACCTGCATATCCGGTCAGCTCCAGATATCCGCGACCCTTGATCGCCTTGCCGTCCCGCGTCCCGATCGCATCGATGGCCCCTTCCCAATAAGTAATTGGGCCGAGCGCCAGCTCTTGCTCCTCCAGCGCCGCCCGAACCACAAACTCCGTCTGGCGTCCCGGAATCTTCACGCGCCAGCCGATCGGATATTGCGCGCCGTTCGCCTTGCTTTTCCAAAATGCGATCGGCGTCATCCGAAAATCGGAAGCGGGCAGGTGAGTAGCGCCGCCGTCAGCTGCGATCCAAGTGCCGCTCGAGCTCGAATCCGGTTCGCCGTTCTTGAGGCGCATCTGGTAAAGCATCAGTTCCGTCCCATCCTCCCATTGCAGACAAATCCAATCCCAACCGACCTGACCCTCCGCCAGTTGGCCGGTCGCCCACTCGTGATCGAACCAACTCTCGCCGCGAAAAAGATGAGACCTTCCGTCCACAAAGAATTCGCCTGTCGTCTGCATCCGCGGGATCGAATAATAATGTGAGGCGTGCCCGGTCGCGCTCGCTTTGACACTGACGCCGTTTTCGCCATGCACGACTGGCGCTTTGGCGGCGCGTAAATGCAGTTGGATCGTGCCCTCCTGACTCGCCGCCATCAGATCGAACCCGTCATCGCCGTTCGACGAGAGGGTCCAGTGATCGATCCAGGCCAGGCGTTTGCCATCGTCAAAGCCAGACTCACCAAACGCGCCCCGGCTCGTTTTCTGCTCGAAGTAGAAACGGTGTTTTGAAACGTCCGTGAGCGCGAAATGCGCGAATTTCAAATCGTCGACAATAAAGCGCGAAGAGTTCGGGTCTCGCTCGGCCTGAGGCCTGATGCCCTGCCGAAAGAAGGTCAACTCATAGCCAAAGCGGTGACCCTCGCCGTCGAAGACATTGCCCGTGAAATACCACCATTCCGTCTTGAAATCCGTGTGAGCGTGGTGATCTCGCGGAAACTCGTATTGCCACCCCGGCTCCGCCGTTTTCCATTCGGCGCCGAGCGCACCGATCGCAAGCGTGACAATCAAGAATACTCGAACGTGTTTCATTCGGTTCGCAAACTCTCCGCCAGAACGAGCCGTCCCGCCCGCCAGGCCGGCAAAATGCCCGCGATCACTGCGGCCCCGAAAATCCAAAATGGCGTCAGAGCGAGAGAGCGCCACGGAAACGCGAGCTGAATCGTCCACCCAAAGAACGCGCGATTGATCACACCGGTGAGCACCAGCGAAAGACAAAGACCGGACGCGACTCCAATCACCGCGGCCAGCACACCGAGCATCGCAGTTTCCCAAAGCAACAGTCTTCGTATCTGCGCCGCGCTCCCCCCGATCGCTCGAACGATCGCCAGCTCGCGGGAACGTTCCGTGATCAAGATCGTCAGGGACAGAAAAATGCCCGTGATCGCGACGATGACGGCTATCGTCCGCAAGACATAAGTCACCGCGAAGGTCTGGTCGAAGATTTCGAAAATGCGCGTCCGCAACGACTGGTTCGAGTAGATCACGAACTGCCCGTCGCGGTTGAATTGTTTTCGAAAAGCCTCACTCAATGCTTCACCGGAACCACTTTCCTTTAGGTAAACGGCGACGCTGTTCACGCGGTCGTCATGCCAGAACTGGACGAAATTCCGGGCGCTCATGAAGACGATTCCTTGATCGCGCGTGTAATCATAAAAGATCCCGGCGATTGGGAACTTGCGGATGCCCTCGGGCGTGGTGAGCGCGATCGACTCACCCTCCCGCAGCCGATAGCGCCGAGCGAAACTCTCCGAAACGAGGACACACGGCTCCGCCTGAAATCGACGCATGATCTCCGGGCTGTCGCCCCGGACAAATTGGAAATGCCGCCGCTCGCTGCCGCGGATCACCGCGACGGCCGCGGTTTCCTCACCCATCGGCAAATCCATTTCGCGAAACGTATCCACGGTCTCGACCGCTGGCTGACTGGCCAGAAATTGTACGGCCGCCGGTGGCATAAACGACGAGGGTCCGATGATTTCGTTCGACGCCGGCGCGATAAAAAGGTCCGCGATCAAAGTGTCGTTGATCCACGCCGCCACGGTTTGGCGGAAGGAAAATACCATCACGCTTACTCCGACGGTCATCGCTACCGCTGCGGCGAGCGCGGCGATGGTGATCGAATTGCGGAGTAGGGAGCGGGAGAGATTTGCGGCGCCCAGTTCCGCTTCCAAGCCGGCCTTCCTGCGATGCCGCACAGCGCGGAAAAATTTCCGTGCCCCTGCGCTGAAATGCCTGGTCGACCAAGGCACGAGAAAGGAAAAGCCGGCAAGGACAGAAAAGGCCGCGACAAAACCGAGCCACGGCGGGCCGGTCGAAAGGGCGAGAAAAGAAAAGGCAGCCGCGAGAACAATGGAAGACAGCCCACTCCATAACCACGCGAGAGACGGGTTCACCGATTTCTCCAGAATCGTGCCTTCGTGCAGCGCGTGAACCGGTTCCATATTCGCCGCGGCATGCGCGGGAAGCCACGCCGAAGCGATGACCGAGGCCAGACCGACGATCCAGGCGATCACGAAGGTCCAGGGTTCCAACGCCACCTGCTTCACATTCACGAGCACGTAAAGTGATGAGATCGTTTCAGCGATCGTGCCGGCCAGGAACCGCGCGAGCAGCAGTCCTCCCGCCAATCCCAGAAGAGCGCCGATCGAACCGAGAACGACCGCTTCCGCCAGGAAAAGCGCCCGCACTTCGTTGCGTGTCACGCCTAACGAGCGCAAAATTCCGATTTCGCGGCGACGGCGAGCGACGGAGGCGGACACGGTGTTGTAAATAAGAAACATCCCCACAACCAGCGAGAGCAAGCTCATCGCGGAGAGATTCAACTCGAAACCCGCAAGCATCTTGTCGACCTCTTCGGTGCGTTGGGCCGGAGCGGCCACCACCGCATCCTTCGGCAAGGATCTGCGAAGCTCCGAGACGATTTTTTCGCGATCATGTGGATTCGTTAGCCGCAATTGAACCGCGCTCAATTCTCCGCGACGGCCAAACAATTCCTGCGCCCATCCGATATCCATCGCCGCAAAATGGGGATCGAAGGCTCCTTCGCTCCGCAGGATGAATCCCACCTCCAAATCACGATCGACCACGTTCACCCTCGCGCGGATTTTATCTCCGGCCTTCAAATTGTGCTTCGCCACGAACTCTTCCGTGACCGCAACGGCGCCCGAACCGCGAAGCCATCGCTCGATATCAAATTTTCCGGTTTCGAAATCGGTCGGATCGAACGTTCGGAACGGCGCGTTCGTGAAAATATCGATCCCGAGGACCTCCAGATATTCACCCGGGAAATCCGGCAGCGTCATCAAACCCCGCACGAGCGGCGTCGCGGCGGAGATGCCAGTCGCAGCTGCCGCCATCGGGAAAACTGTCTCGGGCAGATTCCCGGCCGGCACCGTAATTTGCAGCTCCGCCTTGCCCGCCACCATGTCGACCGTGGCGGCGAACGCGCGATTCGCACTGTGATTGGCGATCTGGGTCGCGAGATAAACCGCGACTCCGAGCGCCACGCTCAAGATATTCAAGGCCGCGAGCAGCGGATGTCGGCGCAAGTGGCGAAGAACGTGCCAGCGAAAGATACGAAAGTATTGAGCTGTCACCGCGATAGCCTGCCCCGTCTCAGCCGTCGATTCCTGGTTTTTTCCTAGCTCAGGATGGAAGAGGTCAGCAGGTCCTCTATCTTGACCGGCAGTTCGCGCACGCGAACGCCCGTCGCGTGGTGGACCGCGGCCGTAATGGCGGCAGCGATGCCGGCCAGGCCGATTTCGCCAATTCCGCGGGCGCCAAGTTCGTTGATCTCTTTGTCGGGGAAGTCCACGAAGTGGACGTCGATCGGCGGCACGTCGGCGTTTACCGCCATCATGTAGTCGGCCAGATTACTGTTGATCGGCGCGCCGTTCTGCGGGTCGTAAGAGGTGTGCTCGAGCAACGCCATGCCGATTCCCATCACGACCGCGCCTTCGATCTGGTTGCGACCCGCCAGTGGATTGATAATCCGCCCCGCGTCAATCACCGTCACGACCCGGCTGACGCGCAACCGAGCGATCGCCGGTTGCCAGGTGACTTCGACAAAGTGACAACCGAACGAATGGGTCGAGAACTTCGGCTTTTCCTCACCGAACGTTGCCTCGGACTTTCCGCTGCCGGTGACGAAGCGCAGATTAGCGCGTCGGAGCACATCGGCGAAGGGCACACCGCCGGCAGAACCATTCGCCTTCACAAAGACCTTGCCGCCTTCGAAGGCCAAATCGGCCGGTTTGTTTTTCTCGAACGGCGAGCCCGGGGTTGAGGTCGCGACGGTCAGCAGTGATGCGATCGCATTGTCGGCCGCCGCATAGACAGCCGGGATGATCGATCCGGTCACCATCGAACCGCCCGAGACCGGGCCTTCCGGAAGTGACGTATCGCCCAGCGCCACTTCAACCTTGTTGAGCGGCACTCCGGTTTTCTCAGCCGCGAGCTGCGCGAGGATGGTGTACGTGCCGGTGCCGATGTCCTGTGTCCCGCAGGCGACGCGGGTCGTGCCGTCGTCGCGAAGGTGCACGCTCGCCTCGGCGGGGAACCGCGCGGCGATCCAGGCACATCCGGCCATTCCCCAGCCGAGGATCAACCCGTCGCGTTTCATCGAGCCGACCTCCGGGGTGCGCTTTGACCAGTCGAACTTCTCCATGCCGAGCTCAAAGCATTCAACTAAATGGCGGGACGAAAATGGAATGCCTAACGACTCGTCGATCTTCGGCTCGTTCAGGATGCGAAGCTTGACGGGATCGATCTTGAGCTGATCGGCCAGCTCGTTCATCGCCGACTCGGTAGCGTAGAGGCCGGGCACGGCGCCCGGGCCGCGCATGTCGGAAGGTGTCCCGATGTTGCGCTGGGCGCGGCCGAACTTCACCCGGAGGTTCGGCACGCTGTACTGGAACGCCGTCGCCTCACCGCAATTCTCATGATAATTATCGAGGATCGACCGGTGGTAAACGTAGTCGTGCTGGAGCGAGACGAGTTTGCCCTCCGCTGTGGCGCCAAGACGCACCCGCTGCTGCGTGCGCGCGCGATGACCAACCGACTGAAACATCATCTTGCGGCTGAGGACGAGCTTCACTGGCTTGCCAAGCTGCCGCGCCGCCGCCACGGCCAGTGGACAATGGATCCAGGGCCATAGCTTGCTGCCAAACCCCGAGCCCACGAACTTCGTGATGACGCGGACGTTTTCTTTCGGCAAACCGAACATTTGTGCGAGCACGCCCCGCATATTGAAGATGCCCTGCGATTCTTCGTAGATCGTCAACTTGTCGCCCTCCCACATCGCCGTCGCGCCCTGAAGCTCGATCGGGTTGTGGTGTTCGGCTGGCGTCACATAGGTTTGATCGAGCTTCACTGGTGCGCTCGCGAAAGCAGCTTCCGGATCGCCGCGCTCACTTTGCAAGCGCTTCTCCGGACCATAACTTGTGGGCACGACATCCGGGTCGTCATCCGCTTTGAGATCGGTCCCGACGTTCGGCTTGTTCTTGTCGTAGGTGACGCGGACCACATCGGCGGCGCCCTTGGCCGCCTCGAAAGTATCCGCCACGGCGAGCGCGACGTATTGCCCGTAGTAACGAACGACATCGTC
>JBEEHC010000043.1:0-17446 GCA_041167205.1 Verrucomicrobiota bacterium | reverse complement strand
AGGGATTATGAGTCCCCTGCTCTAACCGCTGAGCTACAGGCCCGTGAACTCGAGAATTAAAACATGGAGGAACGCTGATGACCAACCCCGAAAGCATTCGGGGCTGCTCCAACCGTTGAGCTATAGGCCCGCTCGCGGCTCGAATAAATCATGGCGGGACCATGATGATCAACCCGAATGCGCGTTCTCCGAGAACATGGCCGTTGCGATCGCGCGATCCCTGCCGGGGAACGCTGACTTCAGTTCAGCGCGTAAACTTCCACGAGTGCGACTCCCGTCGTATTGCCTGCACCCCGCACAATCGCGGTGTAGCTGGCCGGAGGGAGCGTCGCGACAATGGCCGACTCCAGATCATTCGATGGTGCAAGCCCCGTCGCGATGATTTCGGCTTCGTGATTGCTTCGCCAATTATTGTTCGAGTCGATCAAGCCACCGTTGCCATCGTGCAACTCGAGCGTGGGATCGGCCAATTTTCCTGCGAGGGGCAAGGAAGGTCCGATCGCGCGGACAATGACTCTCTGCGAACCCTGCCCCGTGACAATCAGTCCACCGATCATCACGTTGTCCCCAACGTCCACTCGGCCGCGCGTGGAGATGTTCAAAATCCTCGGACCCAAGCCTCGGTCGAGATCGTAAACTTCGAGCAGTCCCACGCCTGTGGTATTTCCCGTCCCGCGGAGAACCGCCGTGTAGGCGACGCCGTTATTATCGGAGGGCAGTTTTCTTAAAATAACCGATTCGTTAGGCGAGGTCGGTGCGATGGAGGTATCGATAATCTCCTGCTGGTTGGCATTGTCGTTCCAATTGTCGTTGGTGGAGATCAGCGCTCCGGTCTGGTCGTACAGATCAAGACTTGGATCCGCCAATGCATTCGAAATTCCGAGCGCGGTGAGCGATGGTCCTATCGCGCGAATCATGATTCGTTTTTCCGGACTGCCGCGTGCAATGAATCCCGCGATAAGAACGTCATCGCCCAGGCCGATCGGAAGTCGCGTGGCGATATTGGCCAGGCGGCTGCCCGTGGGCGTCGGCATGTACTGCGCGACAAATGGGATTTCGTTTCTGAACCAAATGGTATTGGCGGAAGGCGCTGTGTCCTGGATATTGCTGGGCGTCAGATAGTATGTCTGGCTTGGAACGAGCGGCGATACGGTCAGAATGACGGTGTCCGGTTCCGAGCTCATGATGGCCGCGGAAACCGTCACGCCCGGAAGCAGGTAGTTCGACCCAACGGCCGCCGTGTTCGGATCCACATGACTGTTGAAGCGCACCGCGAGATGGCTCGTATCCTGAAAGAGATAGACCGAAAGCACCTCCAGCGGACTCGCAATCCACTGCCGCATGACGGCCATGGCCGTTTGGTCCACCATGTTCTTGGCCAGGGGCGGCATTTTCCTGTCATCCAAAGCGTTGTCGCGCTGATAAAGCGGCGACCCCTCGACATCACGGAATGTCAGGAAGGTAGCCAAATCCTGATCTGCGTAAGGCACATAAAGGCGGGCGTCGAAACCGGGTCCCTGGCCGCCGGGTCGATGGCACTGAGAACAATTGGCATCGATCCAGGAGCGCATCCGGTGTTGAACCGGGACGGTGTTATTGCTCACCGCGACTGATTTGAGAAAATTCGGGATGTCCGCCTCGTTGGGCGTTGGATTGAGCAGGCCGATATGGGCAAAGGTGCGCAACTGATTGTCCGTTCGCCCCGTTGTCGGATAGGTGAAATTCCCGTTCATCTGATGCGTCTTTACGCCCAGGACATAGTTTGCTGCCGCGTTGTGGCAGATCAGACACTGCCCGCGGCCGGGGTAACTCCACGTTTGAATGCGCGTGGCGCCGGTGCTGGTAGTGATGGTGATAGGCTCATCCAGCGGGGGCCCCGGCAAAAGATCGGCATCGCTGTTATCGGACCGCCACTTGTAGGTGACGCCGTAAACCGCTCCTTGATCGTTTCGCACGAGCAGTCGCGTCTCTAAACGCTTTCTCTCTCCGGTGATCTCGTTCACGGTCAGTTCGAAGTGTTTGACGAAAACCGTTCCATTGGGGAAACCCCACTCGCCCACGGGCACGAAGCCTATTTGCTCACCACTCGTGTAGGGCGGTCCGTCATTGGGGACGGCGATCCAGCGGGTCTTGATGGCGCCATCCGACCAAAGAGGTGAATTAACCGTAAAGGGAATCAGGCCCGCGGACGGAGTAAGGGTGCTGGCATTACTGAATGCGCCGGTCGCGGAAAGGACGGGTGGAAAAGCAAACGCCCCATTCGCGGGCGGCATGATATTGTTCAAATAGGGGCCGATCGGGACCCGTGCGTCCAATCCATAAGGCGTCTGTCCGAGCGCCACGGATCCAATCAAGCCCGTGGCAATTGAGACCAGTCTCAGCGATCGACGCAAATCGGTTGCATAACTCATAGTAGATTTCCCACCGTCGGATTTATTGCCGGCTCCATGACGGCGATAAATCTTCGCTGGACACCAGGCGGCCATGTTGATCAGAAACACGGTAACGCCAGAAGTAAGCGCGGGTATTACACGAATTTCCGCTCAAAGGCGAACAATTCTTTGTTCAATTTGCTCTGCTTGGTCAACTCGTAATCGAGGCCATTGAATCGCGGCCGCCGCGACCGTGCGTTTAGTGCACGTTATAAATCTCGACGAGACCGATGCCCGCGCCGCCGTTCTTTCCAGCCAGGATGGCAGTGAAGGCGCCGGGCGGGAGTGAGGCGAAGAATCCGGACTCGAGAGGGTTCTGCGGCGCGAGGCTCTGGGAAGGGAATGCAGCCGACACCGCTGCCGCTACAGGGATCGAGGAGTGGATTTACGCGTTCGAATGGTGAGAGAGCGGGCTCTGAAAATGGGTTGTCGCGCTCTGAAAATCGTCTGTCGCGCTCTGGGAGCAGAACTTTAACCGCGGATAACGCAGATCTTTCGGATAAGGCAGGGACGAGGTTTCCGATCCGGCGCCATCCGCGGTCGATTGTCTTAAGAGTCGGAAGTGACCGGCACGCGGCCGGATTGGGGCGATAGCGGGGCGGGTTCACTCTCGCGCCCGAACCAGGTGTGCCATCCTTCGGTGAGTTCGAGCCAGATCCATCGGAACATGGCTTTCACGATGATTCCGACATCGGTCGGTTTGAGCGTGAAACCGGGAATGAGAAAGCGGCCGCCGCGATTTGTCTTCCCAATCGTTCCGAGACGCCGGCGGCGGCGGGCGATCCGGACGAAGCGGCGGTTGTAAAAGCGAATGAAATGGAAAAACGGGCCGGATTCCCGGTCGGAGAAGGGCGGGACGAGCAGCGCTTTGATTCCCATCTTGAAAGGCTGCGAAGCGATGCCGAGGTAGTAGAAGCCGAGGTCGAGGGAGAAGGCGATACCCATCAAATCGAATTCACCCATGTATTCGTACTTATCCTGATAGATTGCCTCGAACCAGCGCTGGTTGCTCCGGGCGAAATCACGGTTGTGGCGCTCGACCCGTTCGCGCATCGGTTCACCGCGCCGTTGCGCGGTAATCAGTTCCACCGCGCTCGTCGCGGTAAAGGAAATCCAATCCATTCCCGGGCTGTAAAATGGGTCGATGAATGCGGCCGCGTCACCGACGAGGACGAAGCCGTCGCCGGCAAAGGTAGTGCTGTAATAAGCGAGGTTTTTTCGCCAGTGCACGTCGGCTTCGTCAAACTCCGCATCGGCGAGCATCTCGCGCCCGACCGGATGCTCCATCAGGAAAGATTTCAACCGCTCGCCGATCCCGCGGCCGTCCTGCGGCCACTCGACCAGGCGTTGATCCAGGACCACACCTACACTGACGTCGCCGCCTTTGAGCGGGATCCACCAGCTCCACCAGCCGTCGCCGATAACATGGTTCGTGGCGGTGCCCCGAATGCTGTAAACCACCGAGGCCCATTCCGGAAATTTTTCGGCGAGTTCCCGGCTATCCCAATCCTTCACGCCTTTCCAGCGCGACCAGGCGGCCGCGGTCGGATGGGCCGTGTTCGATTTCCACCAACCCTCCTTGCGCGCCAGCAACGCCCCCACACCGGAGGCATCGACGACCCAGCGTGCGCGGATCGTTTTTGATCCCGCGCCATTTTTCAAAACTATTGTCTGCTCCTGTCCGCCCGAAAGCTGCACGTCGATCACGCTGGCCGGCCGCAGCAGGTGCGCGCCCGCGGCGCAAGCCCGGCGCAGCACTTCCTCGTCGAACGTAGCCCGGTCAAGTTGATAGGAAGGAAGACGGACCTGGTAGCGACCTCCGAGCTCACTCGACTCCTGGAGGTTTTTCACTTCATCGTTGGTGAAGTAGAACCGCAACCCTTGTTTGATGAGATGGTGCTCGTTCAAGTATTGTGTCAGCCCCAGGATGCGGCCCATGAAATAGGCGCTCACTTCCACGGTCGCCTCCCCCACCCGTCGTGTCAGTTGCGCCGATTTTTCCACGATCAAAACGCGAATCCCCGGATTTTGCCGGAGGAGCAACGTGGCAGTGGCGGCTCCCGAAAGAGCTCCACCGATGATCACCACATCGTAGGCGGGTTCGTCGTCGATCGTCATGGAAGCCTTTTCTGATGCTCCTTTGGGCGTACGGCAAATGCAATCGCGCGCTTCGCGATTATTAGCCGCGGCGGCAATCGCTACGGATCGTCGGCGTTCGACTACGCTCGGGCGTTTTCGAGATGCAAGTGCGCCTCGCGCAGCTCCAGGCTGCGTTCGCGCAACGCATCTTCCAACGCCGCGCGTTGCGTATCGAGCTGGATGTGGAGACGCCGCATCTCGAGGAGATTGGCGATACGGAGCAGAACTTCCAGGAAGTCCAGGGGCTTGAGCAAAAAGTCGGTCGCACCCGCGCCCAGCGCCGCGCGCTTTGTTTCCTCGTTCGCATCGGCAGTCAGCACGATGACAGGCAGGAAGACGTCATCGCCGGCGGAGCGAAGAGAATGGAGGATCGAAAATCCATCCACGTGCGGCATCATCAAATCGAGCAGAATCAAGTCCGGCGCGAACGCGTAACAAGTTTCGAGGGCAAGACGGGAATCGGTGACGGACCGTAGTTGTTTGTAACCGGCGTCGGAAAGGATGTCTTCCAGGAGCGCGACATTGCTCGGCTCGTCATCGACGATGAGGATTTTCATCTTCCCGAACGTCCTGGTATCGCCATGCCAGCCGTTTTGCGTTCTCGCGTTCGATTCGGGCGTGGTCAGGGAGCTTTGCATTATTCCATTTCTACGCTGCGACCGAATCTGTCAGCCGCGGAGCGGGCGTTTGGTCTATGACACGGAAGAACTCCAGCATGTCGAGCGGCTTCGTGAGGTAGGCACTTGCGCCTGCGGTCATCAGGCGTTTTACCTGACGGGCGGTTGCGTCAGCGCTGATGACGACCACCGGAATGTCGCGCGTGGCATCGTGCCGTTGCAGGCGCGAGAGCACTTCCCAGCCGGGCAAATCGGGCAGGTGCAAGTCCAGCAGGATCATATCGGGGCAATGCCGGCGGGCCAGCTCGATTCCTAACTGGCCTTGCATCGCCGTGATGAGCTGGATGTGAGGCTGGTCGGCCAGCATTTGCTCGATCAGCGTGAGGTTGGACAGGTTATCTTCCACGTAAAGGATCGTGCGCTTCTTCGCTTCCGCTCCATTGGGGGACTCGGATGCGTCGCGTTTCGCCGAGGTCACGCGCTGGAGCGGAGAATCGGCGCAAGCCAGCTCCAGCCAAAAGCTGCTGCCTTGCCCGAGAGTGCTTTCGGCTCCGATGGAGCCGTTCATGGCCTGCATCAGACGCTGACAAAGCGCCAGTCCAAGGCCTGTCCCTTCGACTCCAGTCTGCTCCGCGCCCAGCCGATCGAAAGGGGTAAACAACCGGACCAGCTTTTCGGGCGAAATGCCCGCTCCGGTATCGCTGACAACGATGCGCATGGCACCGCTTCCAGTGGCGCTGGAAGAAACCGTGACTTCTCCGTCGAGCGGCGTGTATTTCACGGCATTTGTCAGCAAGTTTAGCAGCACTTGTTTGAATCGCTGCCGGTCCGCCATGACATAATAGCTTTGGTCCAGGGGCGCCGGCGTTAGGAGTTCGATGCCGCGCTGGGCGGCAATGGGCCGCATGAGGCTGAGCGCTTCTTCCAACGCATCCGCCAGACAGACCGGCTCGAGGGACAATTGCAAATTCCCGGTTTCGACGCGGCTGATGTCGAGCACTTCGTTAATGAGATTAAGCAGGTGACGACCGGCACTGATAATATGACCGACCCGGGAGCGCTGCGTCTCCGTCGGATTTTGTCTCTCGAGGAGCTGACCAAATCCAAGAATCGCGTTCAGCGGCGTCCGCAGTTCGTGACTCATGCGGGAGAGAAATTCGCTTTTGGCGTGATTGGCACGGTCCGCCTCTTCTTTCGCCTCGCGGAGAGCTTTCTCGATCCCGGCCCGCTCGGTCACGTCGTGCGCCACACAGAACATGGTCTTGTCCGTCTCCGACCAGGAAGCGGACCAGAGCACGTCGACCAGCGTTCCATCCTTTCGGGTGTAACGATTAACGAAGTCGGTGATCTTTCCGTCCATCCGCAAGACATCCGAGACCTGATTAGTCATCACCCGGTCCTCGAGACAAACGAAGTCAATGTAGGGGCGTCCGACCAGTTCGGCCGGCGAATAGCCCCACAATTGTTCGCAAGCCGCGCTGACGCTGACAAAGCGGCCCCACTCATCCATCGTGCAAATAACGTCCTGGGAGTTATCCATGATGAGTTGGTTGGCTTGGTGGGCGGCTTCCAGCTTGCGTTTACTTTCGCACAACTCCTTTTCCGCCCGCTTCCGCTCGGAGATGTCCTCGACCATGATCAGGAAGGCGCGCGGCTGGCCGTCTACGTCGCGCATGAGACAGGCGGTGCGCGTGATCCAGAGAACTTCGCCATTCTTGCGGATGTAGCGTCTCTCGACGGAAGACAGCGGACCGCCGGTCAAGAGCTCCTCCGCGTTTTGTTTCCCCTGCGGGATATCTTCCTCGAAGGTAATGTCCATCGTGGTGAGTTGCGTAAGCTCGCTCTCGGAATAGCCCACCATCTGGCAAAGTGTCGCGTTTACCTGAGTAAAGCTCTCGTCCAGACCCACCACCCCCATACCGATAGGCGCGTCCTCGAAGATCTGGCGGAAGCCCTGCTCACTCGCTTCGAGAGCGGCCGTCCGGTTCGCGATCGAGCGCATCTCACGAATGCTGCGCAGGCATGAGATGACGAGAAAAACATCCTCAAAAATCACCCACCCAGCGTGCTCGAGGGATCGCAGCGGGCTGGCCGTGAGCACGCCGTAGACTGAATAGGGCCAGTAAATCCCACGCACGAAATGATCGAGCGCCACCACGATGGTCGCGGGAATGAGCACTCGCCAATCGCGATAAAACGAGAGAACGACCAGAGAGCCGAAAACATGGAAATGCGTTTCGATTCGTCCGCCCGTCAGCGCGATCAACAAGGCCGACATGAGCGTCTGGCCGACGGCGATGACGTAGCGGTTGATAGTTGCGCCGGGCCAGGCGCGGGTCATCCAAATCGGAAAGAGACTTATCGCGCCGCCTAAAAAGATGGCTGCCCAGACATGTATGTGGACCTGGCTTGATTGTCCGGCCCACGTCCGTGGCGAAACGAAAAGCGCAATGAGAATTCCAGCAATCCACTGGAAGAACATCAGCCTCGCGAACAACCGATCCGTGTTTCGAACGATCTCCTCCCGATGCTGCTCGAACAGCTCGTCGGCGCGTTCGACGGAATAGTTGATGGCGTTGGCGCCGATACTCAGTTTAAACATACTGCCGTAGGCTCCGTTTGGGCGCGGTTAGCGAGCGAGCATCCGAAAACAAGCGTCCGGGTTCGTGCCGGTGTCTGCTCATTGAGGAGGGCAACAATGGCGCTCTCCCCGGCATTTTCGCCGGAGTGTCCTCGCGATGCGGTGATCCCACCGCTAAAGAGCAAACGTCCGTCCGCGCCAAACAGGAGCGTGTGACCGGATGTCTCCGCGCCAAAACGGCGGGCTTCCTCGCCATCGGCATCAAAAACCACCTTCACGCCGGGAATCGCCTCAGCGCTGCGTCGAAGATTCGTATCCCCCCAATCACGACCGGCCTCCTTCGGCTTAACGAAGAGAACGTAGGCCGCGACCTTCCCCTGAAGTCGCGCCATGATCTGGGCCAGCTCACCGATGCTGGCCGCGGTGCAGGGGCAATGGGGATGAGCCAGCATCACCAAGGTCGGGCGATCAGTTGCTCCTTGGATCTGCCTAGCCGGCCACGCCAGGGAGAGGGTGCCGACACGTCCGGGCGTATTCTCGTAATCAAACAAGACCCGCATGCCAAAGGCCACCGCCGCGATCCACGTGATCGCGAATAATGATGTCGCTAAAATACGTTTCGTTCGCGGTTGCAAGGAGATCCCTGCTATTGGCTAAGCAGAGCGCATTCCACCGCGGCCCAGAATTACTGTTCGCCCTTCCCAGGCAGCCAGGCTCCGCCCGCCGGATCGGCTTCAGCTCATGAACTCGCCGATCGGCGCCATCGGTTCGATGTGATCGCAGAATATCTTGAAGGTCGCCAGGATCGGGACCGCCAGAATCATCCCGGAAATCCCCCACATCCAACCCCAAAACGTCAGCGCGATCAGGATCACCACTGGATTTAGAGTGAGCGAACGACCCAATATCATCGGGGTGATGAAGTTCCCCTCCAGTGTCGCCAGGATCAAATAGCTGGCCGGGAACATCATCGCGTAGCCGAGGCTGTCGAAGCTCAGGACCGCGGCCAGTGTCATGCAAATGATACCGGTGAGCGCCCCGAGGTACGGGACAAAGTTGAGCAGCGCGACGAGTACGCTCCACATGATCGGGTTGCGCAGTCCGAGAAAATGCACCGTCGTGCCCACGGCAATGCCGAGGCCGATATTGATCGCCGTAATTGTTAACAGGTAACGAGAGATTTGCGTCTCGATCTCGCGCACGATCGAGACCGCGCGCTTCTTGTCCACCAGTCGGGGGCTAAGCTTGATGAGCTTCGCGAGAAAAACCCCGTCGTAGGCGAGAAGAAAATAAAGGAGGATGAACATCACCACGCCGCTCGCGATGAACTCCGGGGTCTGGGTCAGGAAGGCCTCGGCCAGCGCATTGCGTTTCACTACCACCGTCTGCGCCTGCGGCTCGACGGACGTGGTCAGCTTTTCGATCTCCCCGCTCGCCTGCGCGACTTTTTCCATCGGTCTCTTCAGCGGCAGGATCTTTTGCTCGAGCTCGCGCAAACTGTAAGGCGCTTTTTCCAGCCAGCCCGAGGCCGGCTCGGCCAGACGTGAAACTCCGTAAATCAGCAATCCAACGAGTGTAACAAGAATGATGGCGGCACCGAATGACGCATTGATCCGCATGCGCCCGAGCAGCCGAACCAGTGGAGCGAGCAGGTAACTGAGAAGCAAAGCCAGCACCAGGGGCAACAGCATCGCGCGCATGAAATACATCGTGTAAAACACCGCGAGCACGAACAGGCCAGTAAGAGCGACCGACTTGATGTCGAACGGCCCCCGCAGCAAATCCGACAAACGAAGCTTACGAGCCGCTTTCAACTCCCCCTTTTTTTTCCCACCGATTTCTTCCCTGTCATCGAAAGCCATTGCAGAATGAATCGGGCCTGCCGCCTCCTTCGCGCTTCGTGCGATTGAAGCGGCCGGTGATTTCTGGCTGGGAGAGCGAGGCTCCAGCCGAGCCGCAGACTTCTCGCTAGCCCAGGCTTGGCTGGAGCCTCGCCCTTCCCGGGGCGTCAACTCTCAAGGCATCCCTTTCACTAGCCGAATGCCGGTCAGCTATGATAATCTAGCCTGATGATGCGTCTCTTCGCGTTTCCGCTCATCATCGTGTTGGCGGCATCTTTGCTGGCGGAAGAGGAGTTGCCTCAGGATCCAACTGAGGAGCCGCTCGACATCGAACCGCCCTTGTTGATCCAGGAAATTCCGAGCCGGGACCCAGGGCAGTCAACTCCAGGAGTTGCCGCGCCACTCGATCCGGAAGGGATCCAGATCGCGCTGGAGAAAGCGAAGAAAGGCGCAGCGTCCGGAGAGCGTCTCTATCGGAGCGGCGTGATCGCGAAGGTGGAAGCGGAGAATCGCGTCTTGAAAGTTGTGCGGTTGGAGGCGGACCTTGCGAATGCCCGGCTCGAAGTCGCAAAACAAACTATCGCGTCGCAACAAACCCGATTCGACGCCGCCGAGATTTCGCAAAGTGAATTGGAGCTGGCCCAGTCCGCCTTGCTCACGGCCACTGGTGAAGCGGCCTCGGCCAAGGCCCAGCGAGAGAAGGCAGAACTCGAAGCTGCGCTCTTGAATCTGCGCCGGCAGAAAAAACTTCTGGCCGTGGGCAGCGGCAGAAAAGCCGAGGTCAGCCGCGCCGAGGAGAAAGTCGCCGCGCTCCAGCAGCAGAAGAATTAATGTCGCCGGGGGCTTGCGGCTCGCGTTGATCGCGTCTACAGGGAGCCGGCTACAATGCTGGGCTCCAGCGCATTGCGAAAATTTGGGCTATACGTTTCGCCGATTTTTTGAGACATCCCCGTGGCATAGCAAACGCTGATTAATTACCCTGTGAAGATTCCTGTTCGAAAACTCATTTTTGGCGTCGCGCTTTTTGTCTTTGCGGCCCGTGCAAGCTTCGCCGGTTCGTTTCCTTCTTCCGGACCAACCACCCCTGGGAATGAGGCGCGGCTTCGTGGCGGCCTGGCCCTGGCGCCGGTAAATGCACCGCTCTCCGTCAAGCGCGCCATTTGGGCCGCTAATCAATTGCGCACCAAACCCTATCGCTACGGCGGCGGTCATCGCTCCTTTAACGATAGCGGCTACGACTGCTCCGCCACCGTTTCCTATGCCTTGGCCGGTGCCGGGCTGGTCAGCGCGCCGTTGAGTTCAACAGAATTGCGCGCCTACGGAAATCGCGGCCGCGGAAAATGGATCACGGTCTATGCTCGAAATGGCCACGCCTTCGCTGTGATCGCCGGCCTTCGCCTGGATACTACTTCTCCGCACAACCCATCCCGCCGCTGGGCCCCTCGCTGGCAGCCGACCGCGCGGATGCCGTTTGGTTTCGAAGCCCGCCATCCTTTCGGGCTGTAACAGCTCTTCCTCGCTCCGCCGCGAAAGAGCGCGAGCTTCCTGGCCTTGATCTTGATCCTGATCCTGATCTTGATCCCGATCTCTTTCTGTTCATTCAAACGAAAGTGATCAAGATCATGAGCAGGATTCGGAAAAACCATCTTGGAACGGGTAATTCTTGGCCGTAGTCTGCGCCCCTATGCGCAACCGTTGCCTTTCCATCCTATTGGTGATTGCTCTTCCTGCCGTGTCAGTTCTCGCGGACGAGGGAATGTGGCTCTTCAACAATCCGCCGCTTAAACAAATCAAAGAGAAATATCAGTTCGAGCCGACGCCGCAGTGGCTCGAGCATTTGCAGAAATCGAGTGTGCGCTTCAATTCGGGCGGTAGCGGCTCGTTTATTTCTGCGACGGGACTGGTGATCACAAATCATCACGTCGGGCTCGACACGCTGCAGAAAGTCAGCAGCGAGAAGATCAATTACGTGCACGACGGTTTCTACGCAAAGACCCAGAAGGACGAGATCAAGGCGACCGATCTTGAATTGAACGTGCTCATGTCGATCCAGGACGTGACCGACCGGGTGAAGAGCGCGGTGCGTCCGGAGATGCCGGCCGATGATGCCGGAAAGGCGCGCCGCGCCGCCATCGCCGCGATCGAGAAAGAGAGCAAGGACACCACTGGGTTACGCTCCGATGTGGTCACGCTCTACCAGGGCGGCGTTTACAATCTGTATCGCTACAAACGCTACGACGACGTGCGGGTCGTCTTCGCGCCCGAGCAGCAAGCAGCGTTCTACGGCGGCGATCCCGATAACTTCGAGTATCCGCGCTACGATCTCGATATCTGCATCTTCCGCGCTTACGAAAATGGCCAGCCGGCCAAGCCCGAGCATTTCCTGAAGTGGAACACGAAAGGCCCGAGCGACGGCGAACTCACTTTTGTGAGCGGCCATCCCGGAAAGACCGACCGGCAGTTGACCACCGACGAACTCGCCGATATGCGCGACCACGAGGTGCCTTACATCCTCAGCATGCTGAATCGGCGCGAGGTGTTTCTCACCGCCTTCGCCGCGCGCACCTTCGAAAACGGACGGCGCGTCCGCGAAGATCTCTTCGGAATTCAAAACAGCCGGAAAGCTTTCAATGGCATTCAAGCGGCGCTCCTCGACCCGGAGATCTGGGGTTCGATCGCCGCCCGCGAGAAGAAATTGCGCGATGGCATCACGGCTGATCCGCAGTGGCAATCCGCCGTTAGCGCGTACGACAAGATCAAGCAGACGCAGGCCGAGACCGCGAAAATCCTGCCGGTTTATCATTACTTCGAGGTCTCGCGCGGGCGCGCCAGCGCCTCCTACCGCGCACCGCGCTCGTTCTACAGCACGCTCTTCAAATATGCGCGCCGGCTCCTCCGCGCTGGCGATGAGCGGCCGAAACCGAATGGCGAACGCTTCCCGGAATTCCGCGACAGCAATCGCGAATCGCTTGAGCTGGATCTCTTTTCGAACGAGCCCGTCTACGACGACGTCGAGCAAGCGACCTTGACCGATTCGCTCACCGACATGGCGACCGCCTTCGGCAACAGTGATGCGCTCGTGCAGCAAGTTCTCGCCGGAAAATCGCCCACGGAACGTGCCGCCGAACTCGTAAAAGGGACAAAGTTAAAGGATGTCGCCGTGCGCAAACAGCTCTACGCCGGTGGCGCGAGCGCGGTGGCCGCCGCGCACGATCCGATGATCGAGCTGGCTCGGCTGGTCGATGGACCGGCGCGCGCGGCGCGCAAAATCTTCGAGGCGCAGGACGAGACCAAGCAGCAAGCCTACGGCGAAATCGCGAAGGCGCGCTTCGCCATCGAAGGCACAAATAATTATCCCGACGCCACCTTCACCCTGCGTCTCTCCTACGGCGCGGTGCGCGGCTTCGAGGAGAACGGCAAGCCGGTCGCCGCGCTCACGAATTTTGCCGGCCTTTATCAGCGCTCCGCTGAGCATAAGAACGAAGCGCCCTTCGATCTGCCGAAACGTTGGATCGATCGCAAAGCGAAGCTAAATCCGAACACCCCCTTCAATTTCGTTTCCGACGCCGACATCATCGGCGGTAACAGCGGAAGCCCGGTCGTGAACAAGGCCAACGAATTCGTCGGCATCATTTTCGACGGAAACATCCAGTCGCTGGCCCTCGACATCGCCTATTCGGACAAACAGGCGCGAGCCGTCTCGGTCGATTCCGCCGCCATCACCGAAGCGTTGCGGAAGGTTTACGACGCGGGTGCACTCGCGGATGAACTCGGGAAGTAATTGTAGGGCGTTTCTGTGAAACGCCTCCTTTGGACGGCGTCTGACACAGACGCCCCACAAATCCAGGGACCCTATGGGAGCTGTTTCAGCAGTGTCTTCCAGCGCGCCCATGCATCGTCGCGCGCTTTCTTGTTCGCTTCGCTCGCATTCGGCATTTCGCCTTCACGCATGAAACCGTGACCCGCGCCTTTGTAGATGACCGGTTCATATTTCTTGCCGGCCGCTTTCATCAGTTCTTCCGCTTTCGGGATCGTCGCATTCACGCGCGCATCATTTTCGCCATAGAATCCGTAAACCGGACACGAAATATGCGCGACCTTCGACGCTTCGTCCGGCGCCGTGCCGTAAAATGAATACGCCGCTTTCAGCTTCGTGTTCATGTTCGCGTAATCGAATGCCCACCCGCCGCCCCAGCAAAATCCGCAAATGGCCAGCGAGCCATTGCTTGCCGGAATCTTTAGCGCATAAGCGGAAGCCGCATCGAGATCTCCCTGGACCTGCTCTTTAGGCAACGCCGAGATCGCTTTGCGCGCGCCGTCGATATCGGCATAGGTCTGGCCGCTCAACAGATCGGGCGCGATGGCGATGACGCCGGATTCCGCCAGTTGATCGCAGACTCCGCGCACCCAATCGGTCAGCCCGAAGATTTCGTGGATGACGACCACCACAGGCGCTTTGTCCTTTCGTTCGGGATAGACGACGAATGCCTTGATCGTCCGCTCGCCCGACTTGAAGTCGACCCATTCGCCGTGCCGCGAGGATTTTTCCAGTCGGGCCTTCGCCCAATCCTGGGCAGGAAGAGTTTGCGCAAGAACAGCGAAAGCAAATGCCAGGAAGATGCGTTTCATTGGAATGTGTTTGAAATTTCGCTCAGACCGTCGACGTCGCGGGCGCCGATCCGCGTTTCATCATCGCGTCGATGCTTAGGCGGCCCGGGCCGTACAAAAAGATGAAGAGGAAAAGCCAGCAATAGACCACGGCTAGTTCACCGTGATTCACAATGGGAAGCAAACTGGCTTTAGCGTGCATCATGAAAAAAGCCACCGCCATCTCACCGCTGGCAACAAAAGCGGCGATTCGGGTGAGGAGACCGATCGCGATGAGAGCGCCGCAAACAATTTCGAGCCAGCCGCCCACTTGCATCATCGGTCCAGGCGCGATTTTGCCGCCGAATGTTCCAAAGATCTTATCCAGGCCGTGACACATAAACATTAGCCCGACAATGAGGCGGAGAAGGCAGTAAACCGGATCCGCAAAACGATTCAGTGAGTTCATAAATGCAGGCTGTTTCCCGGTATTCCCGCTGTCAAGATTCTCTTCGCAAAGCAGAGGTGTTTGCCCTGTAGCGGCGGTATGATCGTCGGTGTCTTTGCCTATCTCGTTCGGCGGTCATAGACCGCCGCAACAGGGCGCATTGCAAGTTTTCACGTCTGCATCACGGTGCCCTGTGCAAATCCACATTGGATGCTCCGGCTGGTTCTACTGGCATTGGCGCGGGATCTTTTATCCCGATACGAAGCGTACTGATACGTGGTTCAAGCATTACACCTCCACGTTCCATACGGTCGAATTGAACGCTCCATTCTATAAGTGGCCGAAGCTCTCCACGGTGAAATCCTGGCGACGCAATGCCCCGGAAGATTTTCGTTACTCCGTGAAAGTGAACCGCCTCATTACTCACGAGATGCGCCTCGTTCGCACCCGCATGCTGATCGAGGAATTCTGTGCAATCGAAAAAATTCTCGGGCCGAAGCTCGGCTGTTTTCTCTTTCAATTTCCGCCCAGCTATCGCTACACACCATCACGTTTGAAAAGTGTCGTCGGCCAATTGAATCCAGCGTATCGGAACGCCATCGAGTTCCGGCACAAGAGCTGGTGGCGCGACTCGGTCTATCGCCATCTTTCCGAAGCCGGTTTGATCTTTTGCTCGGTCAGTGCGCCCCGATTGCCGGATGACCTCGTGAAGACGGGTGACGTTCTATATGCTCGATTGCATGGCCGAAGTCGCTGGTATTGCCATGACTATACTCCCGGGGAATTGAGCGAGTGGACTCGTAAGATCGCCGGGAGTGGCGCGCGGGAGGCGTGGATTTATTTCGATAACGATCGCGAAGGCTTCGCGATCAAGAACGCGCAGGAGTTCATCGCGCAATGCCGCGCCGCCGGCTTGGATGTGCGTTAGCTGTGGCCGTGCAAATCGCAGTCATTGGCGGAGGGGCAGCGGGATTCTTCGCCGCGATCGCTTGTGCACGAGCCAATCCGGGAAATGAAATTTCCATTTTCGAGCGCGGCTCGGAGTTTCTCACGAAAGTCCGGATCTCGGGCGGCGGACGCTGCAATGTCACTCATGCCTGCTTCAATCCGCGGACGTTGAGCGAGCATTATCCTCGAGGTGAACGCGCCCTCATCTCGCCGCTCCACCGATTCTCGCCGGACGACACGGTGGCGTGGTTCGAAGCGCACGGCGTGCAACTCAAGACGGAAGCGGATGGGCGCATGTTCCCCGTGACGGATTCTTCGCGGACGATCATCGATTGCCTGCTGGACGAAGCCAAAGCAGCGGGCGTTCGACTCTTCGCCCGCACCGGAATTGAAAAGGCGCGGATCGGCGAGCAGAACACGTTCGAACTCACTCTGAGCAACGCGGGACAAATCAACTGCCACCGACTCCTGCTCGCGACCGGCGGTTCTCGCTCGGTGAGCGGCGCTCAAATCGCGCAATCTCTAGGCCATTCCATCGTCCCGCCCGTGCCGTCTCTCTTTTCGCTGCACGTTTCCACACCATGGCTCCGTTCGCTCCCGGGCGTCTCGATTCCAGACATTGAAGTATCGGTGTCCGGAACAAAGTTGCGCGAGCGCGGACCGATGTTGATCACACACAACGGCGTGAGCGGCCCCGCCATTTTGCGACTCTCCGCTTGGGGCGCGCGAGTTCTGCACGGCCTGGATTACCGTTTCATCCTCCGGGTGAATTGGCTGCCGGATCTCACTGAGGATGCGATCCGCGCCCAACTTCAATCGCTCCGGCAATCAAACCCAAACCGCCTTGTCATAAATTCACCCCTCGCTCCCCTGCCCGCCCGCCTTTGGGAACAAGTCGCGCTTGCTGCCGGCATCGATCGCGAGACGCGGTGGACGACGCTTTCCCGCGTGAAAGCGCACGCGCTCGCGCGAATCCTCGCGCACACCGAACTTGAAGTGAACGGCAAGTCGTTAAACAAAGATGAGTTTGTCACTTGCGGCGGGGTGAGTCTGCGCGAGATCAATTTCAAAACGATGGAAAGCCGCATCACGCCCGGTCTCTATGTCGCCGGCGAACTGCTCGATCTCGATGGAGTAACTGGCGGTTTCAATTTTCAGGCGGCGTGGACGACCGGTTGGATCGCCGGACATGCAATGGCGGAGTCGTCCAGGTAGGGACGCACCTCCGGGGCGTCCGTCGAATTTGCCTTTCGAAACCTGCACGCTGAAGAATCAAGTCGGACATTTCGGAGAATTGTCCCTACCTAATGAGATCGAACCGGAACAAGGGTGCGCTGGATCAAGTCCGGGAAATCTACGCCGATCTCTCCTTGCGACCAGTGGAGCGCAATTGCGTCCGCGTGAAAGAATGCTGCCATTTCAAACTGACGGGCCGGACGCCATACCTTACGAAGGGCGAAGCATTGTTGGCGGCCAAAGCACTTCGCGCGACCGGCCGCACGCAGTTGCCCGAAAATCCGACGGGCGCGTGTCCGCTCCTCGATTCCACCAGCGGCAACTGTCTCATCTACGAATCGCGTCCGTTCGGCTGCCGGACCCATTTCTGCGCGGCTGCCGGTGGACCGTACGCGCGCCGCGAAGTCATCGATCTTATCCGACGACTGGAAGCGATAGATGTGTCACTCGGCGGAACAGGTCCGCGTCCGTTGCAAAGCGCCATCACGGACGCGCTCAATGAACTGTAGCCGCGATCTATGACCGCCGAACCTAACAGCGTCGGCGGTCATAGACCGCCGCTACAGAACAATCACGCCGCCTTCTTCGCGTGATGTTTCGTCGCCCGCTTCGGCGCG
>JBEEHC010000042.1:0-9332 GCA_041167205.1 Verrucomicrobiota bacterium | reverse complement strand
CCATTGTCAGCCCGAGCCGCGCAGACGGCGAGGGACCCCACAATCGCAGATCGATTTCCGCGAAAGCAAAGGTGGGCCACGCAGCTCGGTGGTTGAACGGTTTCCGCTTGCGTTGGCGCGAGGGTTTTATTGTGAGGTCCCTCGCCGTCTGCGCGGCTCGGGCTGACAATGGCTTTCCGTCGCAACAATGCTTGTGAGCTTCCTTGTTCCGCGCAGATTGATCGCGCATGAAATACCGATCTCCATTGCGCTGCTTTTTCATTCTGTTCTCGCTCGCCTTCGCGGCCGTCACCACCAACGAGGCGGCCGAAAAGCGCAACATAACCGAGAAAGACCTCTTCAATTTCATCTGGATCGGCGACGCGCAGGTTTCGCCGGACGGTGCCCGGGTCGCCTTCGTGCGCGTAACCGTGAATGAGAAAAAGGAGGGATACAACACCTCCATCTGGGCGGTTTCGACCGCTGGCAACGAAGGGCCGCACCGCCTCACCAGTGGCGAGCGCGATTCTTCTCCGCGCTGGTCGCCCGATGGAAAGTATCTGGTCTTCACGCGCGTGACGGAGAAGGATGGAAAGCCGGAGTCGCCACAACTTTTCATGCTCTCGATGGCGGGTGGCGATGCGTTTTCCTTTACGACTTTGCCCAAAGGCGCCGGCGATCCGAGATGGTCGCCGGATGGTAAAACGATCGCGTTCACCAGCACGACCAACGCTGAGGATCTGGCGAAACAGGAAAAGAAAAAGCGCAAGGAAGAAGAGCTGAAGCAAGCGGTCTCGGCCGAAGCGTCGTCCTCGCCCGGCCCGGACAGCGGGAAGGAAAAACAGAAGTCGGCGGACGCCGCGGCAAAACAGGCGGAATCGGAAGCCGAGCGCGAAAGCGATATCCATGTGGTGACGCGCGCGGTCTACCGGGGAGATGACGAAGGTTATTACGATTTCAAACGCCCCCAGCACATCTGGGTCGTGCAGGCGCCGCGGAACGCGGACGAGAAAGTGCAGCCGAAACAACTTACGACCGGCCGGTTCGATGAAGGGAGCGCCGTCTGGTCGAAAGATGGGGCACAGATTTATTTCGCGTCGCTCCACAACGACGAGCCGTACTACGAGAGGCCAAAAACCGAACTTTATTCCATTCCGGCGAGTGGTGGAGACGCCACGAAGCTGACGACGATCGATATGGACACGGGTGGCTTTGCGCTCAGCCCGGATGGGAAGCAGATCGCGTTCATCGCCTCGGCGCAGGAACCGGTCAATTCCTACACGCAGCCGGATTTGTGGGTGATCGATCTGGTCAAAGACGCGAAGCCGCGAAATGTCACGGCCAGTTTCGATTGGGATGTCGGCGCGAGCGTATTCGGGGACAATGGAGCCCCGCGCGGCGGTGGGGGCAACGTGCCGATCTGGTCGCCGGACGGAAAAAGCATCGTCGAGAATTTCGCGAAGGAAGGGCAAACCAATCTCGGCTCATTCGATGTCGCGACCGGCGCGGTCACTGAAATTACGAAGGGGAATCAAGCCATCGTGCGATTTCGCGCGGCGCCCGACACCTCCCGGCTGGTTTATTTTCTCTCCACGGCCACGAAGATCGGCGACCTGTTCTGGCTCGACCGCGTGAGCGGGGAAGCGCGCCAGCTCACGCACAGCAACGAAGAATTATTCGGGCAGCTCAATCTGACCGAGCCGGAAGAAATCCGTTACAAAAGCTTCGATGGAAAAAGCATCCAGGCGTGGTTGCAAAAGCCGCCGGGATTCGATCCGGCGAAGAAGTACCCGCTCATTCTGAACATCCACGGCGGCCCTCATGCGGCGTATGGATATATTTTCGAGCACGAGTTCCAGTGGATGGCCGCGAAAGGTTACATCGTGCTCTATCCGAATCCGCGCGGAAGCACGAGTTACGGCCAGGAATTTGGAAACGTGATCCAATTCCATTATCCAGGCGACGATTACAAGGACCTGATGCTGGGCGTGGATGAAACGATCAAGCGCGGATACGTCGACGCAAAGAAACTTGGCGTGACCGGCGGGAGTGGCGGCGGGTTGCTGACGAACTGGGTGGTGGGGCACACGGATCGTTTCGCGGCCGCGGTCGCGCAACGCGATATCGCGAGTTGGACCGATTGGTGGTACACGGCCGACTTCACGCTCTTCCAGCCGACCTGGTTCAAGGCGCCGCCGTTCCAGGACCCGGAGGATTTCAAGGCCCGCTCGCCGATCAGTTACATCAACGATGTGAAGACGCCATCGATGTTCATCCTGGGCGAGAACGATTACCGCACTCCTCCCGGCGCGGGCGGCGAGCAGATGTTTCGCGCCTTGAAGTTTCGCAAGATTCCGACCGTGATGGTGAAGTTTCCAAACGAGACGCACGAGTTGTCGCGCTCCGGCGGGCCGTGGCATCGCGTGGAGCGGCTTCAGCATATCGTGGGCTGGTTTGATCGCTGGCTGATGGGAATGCCGAAGCCGGAATATGACGTTGCGCCGGCAGGCGAAGTGCCCATGAAAACCAGTGCCGCGCCGAAACCGAAACCGTGAAATCCGACCGAGTGTGGTAGAACTCGCTTCGAGGGGGATGACAGCGCTCTCGTTGTTCAATTCTCCCAGACTTGTCTTGTCGAACTCCCAGCGCGCGATGCAGAATAACCGCGATGCGAATCCGGCGGCAGAACTACCACGACATCGAGCGCATCATTGAGTTCGATTTTGTGCGCGCGACCGAGGCCGCGGCGTTGAACTCGCTGCCGTGGCTTGGCCGCGGCGAGAAGGAAAAAGCCGACGCAGCCGCGTGCGATGCGCTGCGCGGAATGTTCGATCTGATGAACATTTGCGGCGAGGTCGTGATCGGCGAGGGGATCAAGGACGACGCGCCCGGCATTTTCAAAGGCGAACAACTGGGGACCTGGTTGCCCGGTTCCCCTCCATTCGATATCGCGCTCGATCCAATCGACGGCACAACCAATATTTCCAAAGGCGCGCCGAATTCCATCAGCTGCATCGCGGCCGCGAGCCCGGAAGAAGGCGTAAAGGTCGCGCTGCGGGACATTCCCTCCTTCTATATGATGAAGCTGTCGTACGGGCCGCGCGTAGTGCAGCACATGCAGATCACCGGGCTCGAGTCGATCAAGCTGGAGAGCCCGATTGAGGAGACGTTGCTCCTGGTGGCGCAGGCCCTGAACAAACGCGTTCAGGACGTGGTCGTGACAATGCTCGATCGGCCGCGGCATAAAGGAATGGTGGCCGAGATCCGGCAGGTCGGCGCTTCATTGCGGTTGATTAGCGACGGCGATATCGCGGCGGCCATGGCGCCCTCTATTACCGACAGCGGCATCGATCTTTATTTCGGGATAGGCGGAGCACCGGAGGCAGTGCTGGCCGCGGCGGGCATCAAGTGCCTCGGCGGCGACATGCAATGCATGATGTGGCCGCGCGACGAGAAGGAGCGCAAGAGTCTCGTGGCCGATGGACACGAAGCCGATCTCGGCCGCGTTTTTTTTGCGGACGATCTCGCGAACGGTAAGAACATCATTTTCTGCGCCACGGGAATCAGCGACAGCGCGCTGCTGCGTGGGGTCAAATCGCAGGGGGCGACCGCGACAACGTACTCGATCTTGATGCGGGCCAAGAGCCGAACGGTGCGATTCATTCGGGCCTCGCACGATTTGCAGAACAAAACGATCCGGCTGCGCTCAGATAATCGCGAACATACGATCTAGGCGAAACCGGATACCGGAAAGCCGAGGCCGAACTTGGCCGCTTTTTAGATCGCAATTGAATTTGGCTGCATCTTCGGCTCGACAGTGCCCGGCGGCTTTGTTCAAATCTGGGAAAACCCGCCGTAAATACCTATGAAACTAGTACCCAAGACCGAGCTGGCGCCAGAGAATGGCTGTATCATCGACACGAAATGGAAAGTGGGCCCGTTGAGTTACCATGCCTGCGCGAGCGAGATCGGGCAGGAACATCCGGTGCACAACGCGCCGATGCCGGAGCTTGTGGTCTTTGACCACGTCGGATTCAAAGGCGCCGCCTGCCGCACCAACCTCAGTTTCCATTTTCTCGGCGATTTTTGGAACGACCGGATCAGTTCGCTGATTATCGTGAGCGGTGTCTGGCGATTTTATCGCGACGAATATTACAAAGGCGACTCGTGGGACCTCGGGCCGGGCTTCTATGAATGCTTCTTCAAAGACAAGGGGCCCGATGATGTCATCAGCTCTTTTCAGGCGATCGCGCTGACTTAACGGCGGAAATCGGAGTCCGCGGCAGCAATCGCGGCCACCGCTTCGGCGCATCCCCACGAGATTGTAAAGCCGGAACCGCCGTGGCCGTAATCGTGAATGAGCAGCCGGCCATCGCGCAACCGTGCGCGTTCGACGCGCACACCTGAACGGCGAAACGGACGGAGACCGACCCGTTCGCCGAGCATATCCGGCTTGTTGATCTCGAGAACGCGGCTGCATTCGGCCACCATGTTCGCGGTCGCTGTCGGATCGACAGTGCTATCATCGCTCAGTTGGTTAGTGCCGCCGAAGACGCAATCCATCGTCCGCGGAATGGCGTACATGAGAGGCGGGTCGTTGCAGACGACTGCCCCAGGGAGGTCGATTTTCGAGACGATCACGACCTGACCGCGATGCGGCTCAAGCTCGGAATCTTGCACCAGCGTCCGCGCGCCGATACCCGTGCAATTGATGACGAAATCGAATGCAGGATCGACGTCTTCCAGTTTGGCAACGCGTCGGTTTGAGAGAATCTCGCCGCCCGCATCGCCAAAACGCCGCGCGAGATAATCGAGGTAAACGGTCGTGTCCATGAGCGGCACCTTGAGCGCGAAACCGGAGACGAAGGCCCGTGGGATTTCAGAGACGAGCCGTCGCGCGCCAAGCGGCGGCGCCCATTCCGGAATTTCGATTTCACCGGTCCGCGAAAATTCGCGCAGCTCAATCATCGAAACGCCGCTGCGCGTATCCCGCGCGAGATCGAGGAGCGTGCGGTACGTTTCCAGCGCCCAGACAATCGTCTGGCGGGAAGGCCCGGCATCGTACGGATACCAAATGGCGGCGGCCGCGGCGGAAGTCGTGCCTGCTCCCATTTGTTCGGCGAAGATCGCGACGCGATACCCGCGTTCGGCGAAAACAACTGCGCAGGTTAGCCCTGAAACGCCCGCGCCTACGATGGCAACTGTCTGCGCCATCGTGAAAGTCTCGGGGCTGGGTTTTCCATTGCCAACCTCAAAAAGTGAAGCCGGGACCGGGAGTGAAAATGCGTGCGAAGAAAAAACCGCGTGGACGTGCGATCAGGGCAGAGTTCAGCTAGAGTGCCGCATGGTCGCGCCTCTGAGAGACGAGTTGAGTGAAAAAGTGCTCGCGGGCGAACGCATTTCGGCCGCACAAGCGCTCGAGCTCTACCAATGGCCGCTCGAGGCGCTGGGTGTGCTGGCAAATGCGCGCCGTGATCTGGCCAAGCGGGCAAATTACGACGAGCGCGGCCGCGAGATCGTGACTTACATCGTCGATCGCAACATCAATTACACGAACGTCTGCAACGTTTACTGCAAATTCTGCGCCTTTTATCGCACGGAGAAAGACGAAGACCACTACGTGCTGAGCCGCGAACAGCTCGATCAAAAACTCGACGAACTTTCTGCCGCGGGCGGTGTTCAAATCCTAATGCAAGGTGGACACCACCCGCAGTTGTCGTTCGATTGGTACCTCGATTTGCTCCGGCACATTCGCGAAAAATACCCGCATATTAATATCCATGGCTTCAGTCCGCCGGAGCTTCAGCATTTCGCGCATCTCTTCGAGATGCCGTTGCGCGAGGTCATCTCGGAATTCAAGGAGGCCGGGCTCGGGTCGATCCCGGGCGGTGGCGGGGAGATTCTGGTCGACCGGGTGCGGGAGCGGATCTCGCCGTTGAAGTGCAATTCCGACGCGTGGTTGGAAGTGATGCAGATAGCACACGAGCTTGGTTTGAACTCGAGTGCGACCATGATGTTTGGCCACGTCGAAACGACCGAAGATCGCGTCGAGCACCTCGAGCGGTTGCGCGATCAGCAGGACAAGAGTGGCGGATTTACGGCGTTTATCTGCTGGACGTTTCAACCGGCGAACACCGTCCTGAAAGTGGACCGGCGGACGGGCGTCTCGGAATATCTGCGGATGCAGGCGCTCGCCCGCATTTTTCTGGACAACGTTCCGAATATCCAAAGCTCCTGGGTGACGCAGGGGCCGGAGATCGGCCAGGTGGCGCTCAAGTACGGCGCGAATGATTTCGGATCCGTGATGATGGAGGAAAACGTCGTGAGCAGCGCCGGAACGACGTTTCGCCTGGATGCGGGGCAAATCGAGAGCTTGATTCGCGATGCCGGCTACGAACCGCGCCGCAGGAATAATTGGTACGAGCTCTTGAATTAGCGCCGACCGGTGCGTTCTTCTTCATCCCGCGCCCTGCGCCACAGCCAAATCCCGCCTTGACGATATCTACCTTCTTACCCATCAATACCGCCTGCGCCGCGTCGGATAGGGAGACGCCCGGGGATTTTACCTTATGAAACAATTTGTCGGTTCGATTCGTCGCCCAGCCACGTCCATCCTGCTCGCGATCGCTTTAGCGTTCCTGGGCGGTGTTTTGGCCTACGGGCAGACTGCATCGAATCAGCAGGGACCGCCGATCATCAAATCCGTCGAGATCCAATACGTCGGGCCCCAAACGATTTCCAAGGAACGGGTCACAGCGCAGATTCGCACGCGGCCAGGCCAGCCGTATTCCGAGTCGCTCGCCGAGCAAGACATTCGCGCGCTCTACGCCACGGGTGCAGTGCAAAACGTCAGGATGTTTGCCGAGCCAGAGGGTGACGGGGTGAAGGTGATGGTCGTGCTCCAGACGCGTTCGCTCGTGAACGAAATCGAAATCAACGGGGCCGAACGGGTCAGTGCAAAGATTCTGCGCAAGAGGATCGACTTGAAGATCAATGGACCACTGAGCGAAGAGGAACTCGAAAAAGGCCGGCAGAAAATCATCGACACCTACCAGGCCAAGGGCTTCACCAACATCGACGTCAAGTTTCATATCGACACCGATGAAACGCGTGGAACTTCCCGCGTGATCTATACGATCAACGAAGGAGAGAAAGGCACAATCAGTGCAATCCGCTTCGAAGGAAATACGAAGTTCCGCGATCGCATCCTGCGCAAACAAATGAAGACCAAGGGCAGGACGCTCTATTCATTCATTGATAAATCGGGACGGCTCGATGAAACGCAGCTCGAGCAGGACATCAATTCCGTCCGCGAATGGTACCAGGATCACGGCTACATCGATGTCGAGGTGAAAGAGGTCCGGCGCGAGCGGACCAAGGGGAAGATGACGATTGTGGTCGTGCTGGCCGAAGGGCCTCAGTATCACGTCGGCAAACTGACGATCGCTGGCACAAAGGTCACGAGCGCGGAAAAGGTGCGCGCCCTTTTGAAAATGAAAGAGGGGAGCGTTTACTCGCCTAAACAGGTTCGCGAGGATTCGAAGAAAATCGCCGACGCTTATGGGAGCGGCGGCTACGTCGATTTGCAAGTCACGCCCCAGGGTGTGCCCGCGGGCCAAACCACGATCGATGTCAAATACACCATCGAGGAAGGCAATCCTTCCTTCGTCCAGCGAATCAACATCATCGGAAATTCGCGCACCAAGGACAAAGTGATCCGCCGTGAAGTGTTGATCGCGCCGGGCGACGTCTTCAACAGCGTGCGGGTCGAGACGACCAAGAAACGGCTCGATAATCTCGGCTATTTTTCAAAGGTGGAAACTTACCCCGAAGACACCGGCGTGACGGGACGCAAGGATCTCATTATCCAGGTAGAGGAAAAACGCACCGGATCTCTTAACTTCGGGGCCGGCTTTAGCACGGTCGATAACCTGGTCGGGTTCATCGAAATGACCCAGGGCAATTTTGACTTGCTGAATTGGCCGAATTTCACCGGCGGAGGGCAAAAGTTCCGCACCCGCATTCAGTACGGCACGAGTCGAAAAGATTTTAACCTTTCGCTGACGGAACCGTATTTTCTCGATCGCCGTCTTTCGCTCGGGGGCCAGCTCTTTTACAGCGAGGCGGATTATCTCAGTTCCATTTATGCCCAGCGGAACTATGGATTCTCCATAGACGCCCGGAAGGGGATTGGCCCCTTCGCGGCGGTGAGTTTGCAGTATCGGCTCGATACGACTGAGCTCTTCAATGTCTCGAGCAGCGCCTCGAATGCGATTCGCATCGAAGAGGGAAAGGTGACGAAAAGCCAGCTCACCCCGGCCATTATCTTCGACACCCGCGACAATCCATTTCTGAGCAGGCGCGGCACGCGGGTCCTCTTTTCTCCTTACCTCGCCGGCGGATTTTTAGGCGGGGACACGCAGATCTACGGATTCAGCCTCGAAGCCGCGCAATTCTTCCACCTTTGGAAGGACACGATCCTCCAGCTTCAGGGTGCGATCGGGGCGGTGGACACATGGGGTAGCGGTGATCGCGTTCGGATTTTCGACCGGCTCTTTCTCGGGGGCTCTAATGATTTGCGCGGTTTCGATTTTCGCGATGTGAGTCCGCGCGATATCAACGGTGAGCCACTCGGGGGTCAGTCGCTGGCCCGATTTACCATCGAATACACGGTTCCGATCATCGAAAAAGCGCGAGCGGCCGTCTTCTACGATACCGGGTATGTGAATGCCGAGCCCTGGAATTTCAACACGAATCATATCGTCTCGGATATCGGCATTGGTCTTCGACTCGATCTGCCGATCGGACCAATCCGCATCGATTACGGCATTCCCATCCAAAAAGACGTGAACAAGGGAAACGGGAAATTCAACTTTAACGTCGGTTATCAATTTTGAACGAATGATTGCAGTCGCGGTCTAAACCCTTTCCAGCAAACTCTTTTACCTTTGTTTATGAAAAAATTTCTCCTTCTCGCACTGGCCGCCGGTCTTGCGTTTCCAGCAGCGAGCTTCGCCCAGGGCACCGTCAAAATCGGCACCGTCGACATGCAGCGCGCGTTCAAGGAATACAACAAAACAAAGGACGCTGAATCCAAGGTCAACGACGCGAAAAATGCCGCTAAGAAGGAATTCGACGACCGGACGGATGGATACAAAAAAGCCCTCGATGAAATCAACAAGCTCAATCAGCAGCTGGATGCCCCGGCGTTAAGCGCAGACGCCAAAGCCCAAAAGGCCAAGGATCGGGACGAGAAGATCGCGAACATCAAGAACATGGAGCGCGAGATCAATGAATTTCGTCAAACGCGCGAGCAACAACTGCAGCAGCAAGCCATGCGGATGCGGGAGAGC
>JBEEHC010000041.1:0-17468 GCA_041167205.1 Verrucomicrobiota bacterium | reverse complement strand
TCAGTCCTTCGTTGAGAAATACCCGACGCATGAGTTGAAAGGCTCGGCTCGAATGGCGATGGCCGCGAACCTGGAGTCTCTGGGGAAACGCGATGAGGCCCTGGCTGCTTATCAGCGTCTGGCCGCGGACGATCCGCAGGGCTTCAGCGCTCCGGTTGCCCTGATTTCCGAGGTGCACATTCTCAAGGAAAAAAATCAACTCGAGGAAGCGCGCCGCGTTTGCGAGACAATCCTGACCAAGTATCGCGATAGTCTTCTGGCCAACGAAGCGACACGACAGCTTCGGCTGATAAAGCCCGCCGCCCCACCTGAACCGGTTGCCGACAAGGTCCCCGCGCCAACTGCGAACGTGCCGAGTCTGCTGTTGCGACCTCCGGATGCGCCGGCAGCTAGCTCACCGGCGGCTGCTCTGCCGGCAATCATTCCACGGGCGCCGGGCGTGCCCAGGAAGTTTGCCCGTCCGAAAAAACCGTGAGGGCCGCGGCGGCCGTCAGCCGCCGAGCTGATCGTTAGGCGAGAGCCTTGGGGGCTGCTCGCTTAGCGCTTCGAGAATTGGAAGCGTTTCCGTGCGCCGGGCTGGCCGGATTTTTTCCGCTCTTTCATCCGAGGATCGCGCCGAAGCAATCCTTCCGCTTTGAGCGTTCCGCGAAGATTCGCATCCACCAGCAATAGGGCCCGCGAGATCGCGAGCCGCGCTGCGCCCGCCTGGCCCGTGGCGCCGCCGCCCGTGGTGTTGATCGAAAGATCGTAGGAATTGGTCAGCTTCACCACCTGGAGCGGCTGGAGCACCGTGTTCTGGAGCGGGACTGTCGGAAAGTAATCTTCGAAGCTCTTCCCGTTGATGTCGATCTTGCCGCTGCCCGGCGTCATACGAATGCGCGCCACCGAAGTCTTGCGGCGGCCAGTGGCGATAAATTCCTGAGTTTGAGCCATGGGAAACTTCCTAAGACGCGAGCGAGACATTGGCCGGCTGCTGCGCGGCGTGAGGATGCAAATCGCCCCGGTAAACCTTGAGCTTCCGGTAAACGGCTCGCCCGAGTTTGTTGTGCGGAATCATTCCGCGGATGGCGCGTTCCACCAGCAATTCCGGGTGACGCGCGCGACGCGCCCGGGCGTTCTCGGTCTTGTGCCCGCCGACGAAACCGGAAAAGCTCATGTAACTTTTCTGCTCTTCCTTCTTGCCCGTCAGGCGCACTTTTTCCGCGTTGATCACCACGACGAAGTCACCTGTATCGACGTGAGGAGTGTAGATGGCCTTTTCTTTGCCGCGCAAAAGATTGGCCGCCTTCACCGCAACCTGACCGAGCACCTGATTGCTGGCATCGATGATCCACCATTTGCGGGCGACTTCGTTGGCTTTGGCAGAAAACGTCTTCATCAGGGTGAAAGGGCACGGAAATTACGAGTGTGCCTCCAAGGTGTCAACTGCTTCTTGGGCGGCATTGGTGTAACCGACGATGGGGACTTGGAGTCGGGCCCCGCGGCCTCGTGGTGGCACCGCATTTGCTTATAATTACCATAATGCAACGCCTCGCTCTCTCCTTGTTGTTTCTCGCCGCAGCCATTCATCCGACACTGGCCGGCGAAGAAAAGTCGACCGATGCCGCCGGCACATCATCGCGCGCGGTGATTCGTGAGTTGAATCTCGCGCGCCAAAACCCGGCGCTCTACGCAACTTTTGTCGCGGAGCTGCGCGGCAGGATGAACGGCAACGTGATGATCTTGCCCGGCCGGACGAGAATTCGGACAAAAGAAGGGGCAAGAGCCCTGGACGAGGCGATTCGCTTTTTGCGCAGTGCTCAGCCGCAAGCGCCGCTGACCCTCTCGCCCGGGATGAGCCGCGCGGCCGCGGATCATTGTGCCGATCAAGCGTCCGGCGGATTCGGACACGCTGGACGAGATGCAAGCCATGCCGACGGACGCATCGCCCGCTACGGAACATTCGGTGGCTGCTGGGGCGAAAATATTTCATACGGCAAGGCAACCGCACGCGACGTCGTCCTCGCCCTCATCATCGACGACGGTTTGCCCGCTCGAAAGCACCGCAACAATATCTTTAACCGCAACTTCAACTTTGCGGGCGCCGCGTTTGGACGGCACGCGCGCTTCGGAACAGTGTGCAGCATGGATTTCGCCGGCAGCTACGCTGAGCGCGGGCAATCGCCCGTAGAGACACTCGTCGCGCGAAACTTCTGAGCGGCGCCGCCGCAGCGCTGTCATCCCGAACCGCGACAGACGGCGAGGGGCCCCACCAAGGCACATTGCGCCACCGATTTCTGGACGCCGTTTATTGCAGGTGCGGGGTGTTCGGCGCGCTTCGCCAGCCTCAGGATGACAGGCTAAACAGAAACGCGGCTCTTAGTCTCTGCCCGGCCGCTCCGGACGCATCTTTTCCAGAATCGGCTGGAGCGACGGATCCGCTTTCAAGAGGGCGGGACGCATGATTTCGCGAAATTCCCGGCGAGCTTGTCTTAGTCTCTCACGGGCCGCCCACACGGCGGGATCGGCCATCGCTTTCTGATGGGCCGCCTTCAGCTTCGATCGCTCTTCTTCAGTCAGGCGGGCCCAGCGGGCGCGACGCTCCATTTGAAATTGTCGCATCGGCCTGTCGGGGGGCGATTGCGCCAGGACGCTCGGCGCGAACTGGAGCGCGGCAGCCAGGGTCGGCACGAGGAGGAAGGTCAATTTCGCTTTCATATGGTGTTGATATAACCCGGCCGCGCCCAAAAGTTGCGGCGGCGACTGGAGAAATGGTCGCTGGTCATTTCATTTCGCCAAGGGTAATTTTCCCGCTTTCTCGCATGGCTAATCAAACTCCCGCCGCCAAGACCGCCATCACGCCGCGGCGTGATGAGGATTTTCCCGAATGGTACCAGCAAGTCGTTCGCGCGGCAGAGATGGCTGAGCCGTCGGATGTCCGGGGCTGCATGGTGATTCGTCCGTGGGGCTACGGTGTCTGGGAAAACATGCAGCGGCAGCTCGATGCGATGTTCAAGGCGACCGGACACCGGAACGCCTACTTTCCGCTTTTCATTCCGCTGAGTTATTTCGAGCGCGAAGCGTCTCACGTGGAAGGTTTCGCCAAGGAGTGCGCGGTCGTGACGCACACCCGCCTCGAAGTAAACGCCGAGGGGAAAATGGTGCCGGCCAGTCCGCTGACTGAGCCGCTGGTCGTTCGGCCAACCTCCGAAACCATCATTGGCGCGAGCTACGCGAAGTGGGTCCAAAGCTATCGCGACCTGCCGATTCTCATTAATCAATGGGCGAACGTCGTGCGCTGGGAGATGCGGCCCCGTGTTTTTTTGCGCACCACCGAGTTCCTCTGGCAGGAGGGGCATACCGTGCACGAAACCGAAGCCGAGGCGCGCGCGGAGACAAAGCAAATGCTCGATGTCTACGAAACCTTTGTGCGCGATCATCTGGCGATTCCGGTTTTCAGCGGCGAGAAATCCGAGAGCGAACGCTTTCCTGGCGCGGTCCAAACGCTCTGCATTGAAGCGATGGTCCAGGACCGGAAAGCGATCCAGGCCGGGACCTCGCATTTTCTCGGCCAGAATTTTTCGCGTGCGAGCGGGATCCAGTTCCAGTCGCGCGCGGGGACGCAGGAGTTCGGATGGACGACCAGCTGGGGGATGAGCACCCGGCTCATCGGCACGGTCATCATGGCACACGCCGACGACGACGGGCTCGTCCTCCCTCCACGGATCGCGCCGATCCACGTCGTCATTTTGCCGATTACGACAAAGGAGGAAACGCGCACGCGAGTCCTGGAAGCAGCGGAGAAACTCGCCGCCGAACTCCGCGCCCTGACGTATTTCGGAGCGCCACTCGATGTGGAAGTCGATCAACGTGATCTCGGCGGCGGAGTAAAGAACTGGGAATGGATCAAGAAAGGGGTGCCGCTGCGGGTCGAACTTGGGCCACGTGATTTGGAATCGGGCACCGTGGCGGTGAGCCGGCGCGACCAAGCTTTGAAAACGAAGGAGTTCCTGCCGATTCCAGAACTCGTTAGGCGAACCGTCGAGCTGCTTGATTCGATTCAGCTAAATCTCCTTGAGCGTGCGAAACAGTTCCGCGACACGCATACCCGAGTGATCGATTCCAAGGAGGAGTTCTACGACTTCTTCACACCGAAAAACTCCTCGAAACCAGAGATCCACGGCGGCTTCGCCCTCGCGCACTGGAATGGCACGCGCGAGGTCGAAGAGCAGATCAAGAACGACCTGAAAGTGACGATCCGCTGCATTCCTTTAGCAGACGCGGCGAATCCAGCCGAGCCGGGGATTTGCATTTTCAGCGGCGAGCCGAGCCGCGGCCGGGTGCTCTGGGGAAAGTCGTACTAGCGCGATTCGGTCGGAGGGGCGGTTGACGAGGCGGGATGGGCTTGTTTATTCCCCTCGTGGCGACCGAACTTACCCTTTACAGCCGCGCCATGTGCTCGTGGTGCATGGATGCGAAGGACTATCTGTCCGAGCGCGGTTATCAGTTCACCGTGGTAGATGTCGGCCGGGACCGCGACGCTTACGAGGAAATGGCGGAGCTTTCGGACCAGACCTACGTGCCGACCCTGGTGGCCGGCGATGAAGTCTTGGCGAATTTTGATACCGATCAGCTGGAAAAGTTTCTGAACGAGCACGGAATCGAGCCTTAATGCTGTTTGGTCTTCTTCTCACGCTGGGCGTTGCCGTTCTCGCGGTCGCCTTGCGAAGCTACCAAACTTCGTTCGCGCAAAAGACCGGGGCAGTCGGCATCCTCGTCGCAACCTTTCTCGCGGTTTACTTTGTCAGTGGCAGTTGGGGACTCGGATTGCTCGCGGCGCTGACCTGGCTCTTCCTGCCCTGGCTCGAAATCCTGACCCGCATTCGCGCGCTGCGTTTGCCGAGGGAGAAGGCGCTCCGGCCGAAGAGTCCGCCCTCCGAGGACGTTTTCCCCACGCTCGAAGAGATCACGCGCGAGATCCAGAACGAAGGATTCGCGCACATCAATGACGCGGGTTGGGACTGGGAGGATTATCGCCAGTTTTTTCGGCTCTTTTATAAGGAAGAAGATCGAGCGCAGGCGACGATTTGCCTGAACGAACAGAACGACCTCTCCTTTTATTACCTTCGCATTTCCTCCCGCGCTCACGACGGGATCATCTGGACGACGTGGAACTACCCGCTCTCGTATGGGTTAAAATTGACCCCGCAGTTTAAGATCAACCGGCAACGGCCGGATCAGTCGTTCTGGCAACTTTACCAAAGTCACCGTGAGTTCCTGCGCCTCAATCAGGTCGAGACGAGTGTGATCGATCCCATGGATGAAGATCGCATCCAGCTCGAAGTGGAGAACGATTTGCGCGACCAGATCGCGCACAACATCAGAAAAGGCGTGTTGAAATCGACGCCCGACGGCGAGGTAAAATATTCCTGGCGCGGGATGGTTTATCTCTGGTGCCAGTTTCTTCTGGACTTGGTGCGACTGTAGAACTCTTCCTCTTGCGCTGCCTCTTAATCTCCCGCAAACAAAGGTAGAGCCGAATTCTTGGAAGAGGAGAGGAGAAGGAAGAGTTGCTAAATCTTCATGACCTCGGCCTCTTTTCGTTCGAGGTGTTGGTCGATCTCTTTCACGGATTTATCGGTCAGCTTTTGGACGGTGCTTTCCAGGTCGCGCAAACCGTCTTCGGTCAATCCGCCGGACTTTTCCATCTTTCTCGCCTCGTCCACCGCGGTGCGCCGGTTCGCGCGAACGCGGACGCGCGCTTCCTCCGCCATCTGACGCAGCGATTTCACGAGATCCTTCCGGCGTTCCTCCGAAAGCTCGGGAATGGGCAACCGGATGATCTTCCCATCTACCTGAGGAGTGATCCCGATCTTCGATTCTTTCAATGCCTTCTCGATGTCTTTCACGGTCGCTGCATCGAACGGCTGGACGACGAGAAGCCGCGGCTCCGGAGTCGTGATAAGCGCCAGTTGTTTTAATTTCATCGCCGATCCGTACGCTTCCACGTCCACGTTTTCCACAAGTGCCGGCGACGCTTTCCCGGTTCGCACGCTGGAAAATTCGTGCACCATGTAATCGACGCTTTTTTCCATCGAGACTTCGGCGTCGAACAAAATTTCTTCAGCGGTCATTGGTTGAAAGGCTGGGTGGTGGCGAGCAATAGAAACCCGCTCCAGCGAGAATCGCAATCACGAAATCCACCTACGCTCTGCCGCAAATTACTCGGAGACGATCGTTCCCACCTTTTTCCCGAGCACGATGTCGGTGAAATTGCTGGGCTTGTTCATGTCGAAAACGACAATCGGGATTCTGTTATCCATGCAGAGGCTGAACGCCGTCGAATCCATCACCTGGAGCCGTTGGGTCAATGCCTCCGAAAACGTCAAGCGATCAAAACGCTTCGCGCTCGAATCCGTGTTCGGGTCGCGATCGTAAATGCCGTCGACCTTCGTCGCCTTCAGGATAATGTCGGCGCGAATTTCGCTCGCACGGAGCGCTGCGGTCGTGTCGGTAGAGAAATAAGGATTGCCGGTGCCCGCCACGAAAATGACCACGCGCCCCAGCTCGAGATGGCGGATCGCGCGCCCGAGGATGAACGGCTCGGCCACGTTTTTCATCTCGATCGCCGTTTGCACCCGTGTTTCGACGCCGGCCTCGACGAGCGCGCTTTTCAGCGCGAGGCCGTTAATCACCGTCGCCAGCATGCCCATGTAATCAGCGGTCGTGCGATCCATGCCGCGATGGCTCGCGGATATACCGCGCCAGATATTGCCACCCCCGATCACCACGGAAGTCTGCACGCCGAGGTCTTTCACCTCTTTGATCCGCTGGGCGATCTCGCGCACGATTTGCGGCGAGATGTTTTCGCGCGCGCCGCGTTCGCGAAGAGCTTCACCGCTTAATTTGAGGACGATGCGCTTGTAGGCGGGCGCGGGCGATTCGCTCTGCATGGCGACGCAGATGAGACAAGTGTAGCGGCGCTTGTGTCAAGCGCCGAAGCGTTACCAGAAGGCGCTTGGCACAAGCGCCTCTACATTGAAACCGTCTGCAGCAGGCCCGGATACCCCCGCAGAAACTCGTCCGCGCTCATTCGGCGCTTTCCTTCGATCTGGACTTCGTCCAACGAGAGCGCGCCATCCTTCGCCGCGATCGTGATTGACCCGTCGGACCGAAAAACTTCGCCGGGCGTCCCCTTGACCGCGTCGATCACCCTGGCGCTGAAGATCTTCAGCTTCCGCGTGCGTTCAGCCTCGTTCCGCAATAGCACAAACGCGCCCGGCCATGGATTGAAGGCGCGGATCTTTTGTTCGATCAACGTGGCCGACTCCGTCCAATCGATACGGCCATGCTCGCGTTCGAGCTTGGGAGCGTACGTGGCAAGTGCCGAATCCTGCGGAATCCGGGGAGCGTTTCCCCGCTGAAGATGCGTGAATGCTTCGTCCAATGTTGCCGGTGCAATTTGGGCGAGCCGGTCATGGAGTGATCCTCCGGTCTCCTTCGGCGCAATTTCGAGACGCGATTGCAACAGGATGTCGCCCGTATCAAGTCCCTCATCCATATACATGACCGTGATTCCGGTTTGGCGATCGCCGGCCGCAATCGCCGCCTGAATCGGCGCCGCGCCGCGGTGCCGCGGCAGCAGCGACGCGTGCAAATTGAGACAAGCCACACGCGGAATCTCGAGCACCGATCGCGGCAGGATTTGCCCGTAGGCCATCACCAGGATGACATCGGGCGCCAGCGCACGAATCTCCGCGACCGCCTCCCCTCGCTTGATGCGTGCCGGTTGGAGAATCGGAAGTTCTCTGCCCGCCAGAGCCGCTTTGATCGGCGGCGCTTCGATGCGTTGCGCACGGCCCACCGGCTTATCTGGCTGCGTCACCACTCCGACCAGCTGATGCTCCCGTGAGCCTAGTAACGAACGCAAGACCGGCACGCCGATTTCGCCCGTCCCGATGAAGACGATGCGCATCGGGCGCTAGAGCTGGATCCGTTTCGCGGGAGCGCGCCGCTGGGGGCGACGCGCGACCGTCTGTTGCGCCATCAATTTTTCGCCCGCGGTGACTTCGCGCTGGCCGACCGACGAAGCGCAGCCGGTGCACAGATAATCGTAGATCTCCTTGTCAGGCAGAATCAGCAGAAGCCGTTCGCGTACCGGCATCGCGGTCTTGCACTTCTCGCAATACAGGCTCGACGCGGTGAAATTTTCAAACTGCTGCTGGCTCATTCGACCCATTCACTCCGTTCACGCTTTCCAGAATATGGAGCAAAACCTTCGCGGGCGGCTCCGTCGCGTCGATACAGGTGATCCGGTCCTGGCCGTAGTAACCCAGCACGGGCTTCGATTCTGTTTCGTAGGTGGCCAGGCGGCGATTGATCACTTCTTCGTTCGCGTCATCGAGGCGATTGTCCTTCAAGGCCCGTTTTTTCAGGCGCTCGAAAAGCGATGCGCGGTTCGGGCAGGAGAGGTGAAAAACTCTGAGCACATCGATCAGCTCATCCATGATCTTGGCCTGGCCGACGTTTCGCGGAATGCCGTCGAGCACGAGAATATCTATGTCGGGTTTGAAAGAGTGCCCGTTGACCGCCGCGTCGATTTGCGCTTTCCAAAGTTCCACCGTGATCTCATCCGGCACGAGCTGGCCTTTGCTGGAGTATTCCAGAAACGCCCGGCCAACCTTGGTGCGTGTGTCGATGGCGCGAAAGACATCTCCGCAGGCGCAATGAAAAAATCGCGGGATGCTGCCGAGGGTCCGGCCTTGAGTGCCTTTGCCGCTCCCGGGCGCGCCGAAGAGAATGTAGGTCTGGTATTTCATGGGAGCCTTCAGTTATAGGACAGAACAACCATCGGGCACAACCTCTCAAATGGACGGATGAAGCCCATGAAAGGAATTTCCCGACGTTCTGCCCGTGCGCCCGCGCTATTTCGCGGCGAGTGGCTCGACGTTTACTCGCCGTCCGGACCGATCAAAGCGCACCTGTCCGTCGACCAGCGCGAAGATCGTGTAATCCCGACCCAGCCCGACGTTTTTGCCGGGGAGGAACTTCGTCCCGCGCTGCCGGATGATGATATTGCCCGCGATAACGGCTTCACTCCCAAATTTTTTCACGCCCAGACGTTTGCTGACGCTGTCCCGTCCGTTCTTGACGCTGCCTTGTCCCTTTTTATGTGCCATTGCCGGAAGTTGAGAGTTGAGAGTTGGTGGTTGAGAGAGCGAGCTATTCGGCGGTTTCTTCCGCTTTCGCCTTTTTCGCCTTCGAGGTTTTCCCGCCGATGCTGATGCCGGTGATCTTGATCCGCGTCAACTTCCGGCGATGGCCGACGGTCCGGTGATAACCTTTCCGGCGGCGATACTTGAACGCGATGACTTTCTTGTCCTTGCGCTGCTCGACGACTTCACCCGTGACGGTCGCGCCTTCGATGAGCGGGCTGCCGTGCGTCAGCTTGTCGCCGTCGCCATGGAATAAAACATCGCCGAAGGTCGTTTCTTTGCCGGCTTCTCCGTCAAGAAGATCGACATCAATGATGTCGCCCTCGGCGACGCGATGTTGTCTGCCGCCCGTTTTGATAATTGCGTAAGCCATGGCCGTAGGAAAAGTCGCGCAAAGTCACACGTCGGGGAGCTTTTGACAAGGGGAAACCTGAATTCCTTCTCACGGTTTGCTTCTCGTCATGGCCTGCGGGAGCTGCGTTGTCATCCCGAGCCGCGTGTAGACGGCGAGGGGCCTCGCAATGGCAGATCGATTTCCGAGAAGCCAGGGATAGCCCACCCAATCGAGTGGTGAACGTTTCCCTTTGCGATGGCGTGACGTTTTGTGGTGAGGTCCCTCGCCGCTGCGCGGCTCGGGATGACAGCTGCTTTCAACGCTCCGCGCCGCTGACGACCAAAGTGATCTCTCCCTTTGCCGGTTGCGCCTCGTAATGCGCCAGCAACTCGGCGGCCGTTCCGCGCCGGAACTCTTCAAACTTCTTCGTCAGCTCCCGCGCGACGCAAAGTTGCCGATCCGGCATGATTACCGCGCAAGCCGCCAGCGTCTTCATGATTCGATAAGGTGATTCAAAGAAGACAGACGTCTCCTCTCGCTCCGCGGCCGCGCGCAACTCCCGCTCGCGCTGGCCACTCTTCACCGGCAGGAACCCGCGGAAACAGAATTGATCCATCGAAATCCCCGAACCGACCAGTGCAGTCAGAATCGCGGAAACACCGGGCACGATCGTGTAAGGGAGATTGCGCTCAATACATTTTCGGATGAGGCGTGCGCCAGGATCCGACAGGCCCGGCATGCCGGCGTCGGTAATCAGCGCGACATTTTCCCCGGCCGCCAATCTCTCCGCCAGCTGTTCCGCGCGCATCGCTTCGTTGTGCTCATGGTAGCTAATCAGCGGCTTCCGAATCTCGAAATGCCGCAGCAGATTACTAGAATGGCGCGTGTCCTCCGCCGCGATTACGTCCGCGGATTTCAGCGCTTCGAGCGCGCGCAAGGTGATGTCGTCAAGATTACCGATGGGCGTGGCGACGACGTAAAGCATCTTGGATCATCGGATCAGAATCCATTTTGCGCCATCAATTGAACAAAGCCGGGTGCGCGGTGCAAAACGAATCCTTACGAGGAGACCCATTATGAAAATACAAATTTACCTATTGGCGTTGGCGCCCTTTGCCTTGGGCGGTTGCGTCGTCCAAGAAACGGTGCCCGTGACCACGACGACGGAGATCACGCGGGAAGTTACAACGACAGGCCCGGTCACGCGCGAGGTCGTGGTGACACAGGCCCCGCCCGCCGTGCGGATTGAAACGCAGACCGTTTCGCCTGGACCAACGTATGTCTGGTCCAAGGGACACTGGGGCTGGATCTCAGGGCGGTATCAGTGGGTGCCCGGCACTTGGATCGTCCGTCCAAGACCTGCCGCCGTTTGGGTTGAAGGGCACTGGCTCCGACGCGGCGGCGGCTGGATTTGGGTGGCCGGTCGCTGGCAGTAATTCGGAAACGAACAGTTTTTTGGCTCATTCCTTGAGCACGCAAGAGCGAGGCATCGTAAGCCGCTTACGAGGCCTCGATGAGCAACCTTACGGGGTTGGATGCTCGAGCCAGTCCCCCGGGCGGCGATTACGTAAGTGCACTGTTCAGCGCTGGGTGAGATTCTCGTCGCTCTGAATCAGTGGTAGGATAGCGAAATGATTTCCCCCAATGTTTCGAGAGCTGGATACACGTTTTTGCTCGTTCGCTTCGCGTACGCCCTTTGTGCGAGCTGCATTTTCACCGCCTTCACAAACGCCGACGCGCAAGTTTCTCCTTCACCGACGGCGACTACGGCCCCGCACATTCCGGAATCGCTGAAGGGAAAGAGCAATGAAGAGTTGGTGCACCTCTTAATTGGTGGGAAGAGCACTCTAAAGCTCAAAGCCGAAGCAAGGAGAGCAAACGAAGTTGAAACTCATTTTCCGGATCACTTTTGGGAAATGCCGCCAAAGGATGCGGCGCTCGCGCTCGTCCAGGAGAACTGCAATCTGAAATTGAAGACGCAGTTGAAAATCTCGGTACGCGATGACAAGGGCCGGCCCCCTGACAAAGGCAGAGTGCAGCTCCGATTCGAGAGTGCTTATTACAACGTTCCCCGGGAGGCTTTAATGAATCTCGAGAGCGACGGGAGGAGATCGACGCTGAGGTATTCGAACGTCGAACTGCGCGGCCCCGTTAAGCGCTCTCTTGTCGAGGCCGCCATTCGCCGGACAACGCGTTGCGGTTTGCCGACAGAAGAAGCGCGCCGGCTCTACGAGATCATCTGGTGGTTAGGCCGGATTCAGTTCGCCCGCCCGGAGCGGAAAGCGGACGCCGATGAGGCGACCACTGAACGCATCATCGCCACTCATTCCGTGCACGGCAAATTGTCCGTCGAGCCGGGCGGTCCGCAGAAACGGGAATTCACTCTTTGCGGGGCGTCACTCAGCGAATGCTATCAAGAAACTTTCGACGACGACCTCTATGCGGATTTCGTTGACTTCATCCTTCGAGATACGCTCAAGCGACACGGCGTCAATTTGGACGAAACCACCGACGTTTTGGGCGAGGAAACTTATTCTTCCGCCGAGGAAAAATTCGTGCTGACCACGAAACCGCCGCCGCCGAACGATCCAGCAACCGCGAAATGGATCGAAAGGATGTTGAACAATCTGGAGAGATATCGCTACAGCGTGATTTCAGACTTGGCTCCAATCGACGAACCCTTGCGATATCCAGATTCGCGGATCGACGACGCGTTCTTTCGTTTGTTGCGCGGTGGATTGTCGCCTCACGGGCTCGATCGAAAAACTGATGAGCGCGGATTTAAGGATTCCGCAGATGCCGCGAGAGCGCTTGCGGGGCGAAAGCGGTCCCACGCCTTTCCGATCATCATGCAACTGTTGGAAGTTAGGAATGACAATGTGCGTGACGCCCAAAATGACCTTTTGGAGGCGGCCACACTTCTGGCCTCGACCCAAGCAGATTACCGACAAGAGCTGATTGAATATCTCACGGCACAACTCAACAGGCTTGCGGATAGTCCGCACTTTACCAGTGGGCTGTTCGATTCGGTCTGGCGCGGCGATTTTCGCGAGCTAACGCCGCTCTTGGAGAAGATGGCCACTGCTTCTCCAGACGAGATAGAGGATGAGCACGGTTCCTCCTGGATGACTCCGTCGCGGCCGGTTGTGGGTCGGTTTCATGATGCCCGCCGTATTCTGATCGCTTGGAAAGAGCCCGACTCTCTGACGAGACTGAAACTAGACGCAATCATCCAAGCATCCACGGCCTATCTCGGAGGACCGGCAGAATTTCTCGGTCAGGAATTTGCGGCGTTGTCAGAAGATGAACGACGGGCGTTTAAGGAATTTGTGCGATGGCTCGAAGAGTACAGGCCAATAGACACATCGTGGTATCCTGAGCCTCTGGAAAAGGTGTTAGCGATCGGGAACTAACCGGCAGACGGTCTCGCGATACAAGAATGTAGTCGCTGCTGCGTGCCGTTACTATTTGTCGTTCGACCCAAACGACGGCCGATACTCCGGCGTAGTATCTGGGGCGAAGCCGTGGCGCATGATGTTTTCGGTGACGACGCGGGGAACGAGGAATTGGAGCAGATAATCTCCGCCGCCGGCTTTCGTTCCGCCGCCCGACATCTTGAATCCGCCGAAGGGATGGCGGCCGACGACGGCGCCGGTGCAGGAGCGGTTGATGTAGACATTGCCCGCGACCAATTCCGCTTTGACGCGTTCGATGTTCGCGGGACTGCGGGAAAAAAATCCGCCGGTCAGCGCGTAGTCAGTGTCGTTCGCGACGCGGATGGCTTCGTCGAGGTCGCGGACGCGAATGACGCTTAGGACCGGTCCGAAAATTTCTTCGCACGAGAGACGCATTGACGGTTTCACGTCGGTGAAAATCGTCGGCGGAACGAAGAATCCTTCGGCCGGCACACTGCCTTGAAACGCGAGAGTCGCTTCCTTTTTCCCCGCTTCGATCGTCTCCAGCATGCGCCGGTAGGCGGTTTCATCGATGACGGGGCCGACCATAATGCCAGGCGTTTCAGGATTACCGACGCGCAAACTCGCGGCCGCTTCCACCAAACGTTTGATGACGCGATCGTAATTCTCCTCGAGGACGATGAGGCGGGAGAGGGCTGAACATTTCTGGCCCTGATAGCCGAAGGCGGAATAAATCGAATCGACGATCGCTTCGTCGAGGTCGGCGTCCGAATCGATGATGACGGCATTCTTGCCACCCATTTCGCAAACGACGCGTTTCAATTCGAGTTGGCCGGGGAGGGTCTTGCCGGCGCTCTCCCAAATCCTGAGCCCCACTTCGCGCGAACCGGTGAACGCGATCATGTGGACGTCCTTGTGATCGACGAGATGCTGACCGATGACCCGGCCCTTGCCAGGGAGGAAATTGAGGACGCCGGGCGGCACTCCGGCTTCCTCAAACATCTCCATCACCATCGCGCCGCAGACGGCCGACTGCTCCGCCGGCTTCATGATGACGGTGTTGCCCGTGACCAGCGCGGCGGAAACCATGCCGGTCAGGATCGCCATCGGGAAATTCCAAGGAGCGATGACGAGCGCGACGCCGCGCGGCCAGTAATGTTGATAGCTTTCCTCGCCGGGCACGTGCTGGGTGAGTCGCGGGAGACCGCGCAAGCGCATCTGTTGCGCGTAGAAGAGCAGGAAATCGATCGCCTCGCGGATATCGCCGTCGGCTTCCGCCCACGGTTTGCCCACTTCAAAAACTTCGAGAGCGGAAAGTTCGAAACGCCGGCGATCCATGATGGAGGCAACGCGCTCGAGCAATTCCGCGCGGTGCTCGACGCTGACGCGGCACCAATGATCGAACGCCTTGCGCGCAGCCGCGACGGCGGCTTCCGCCTCCGGAATTCCAGCTTCGGCCACGGCGCCGACGACTTGTTTCGGCGAGCTGGGATTGATCGAGTCAATGAGGCTGCCGGTCCAAATCTTCTGGCCGTCAATGACGATGGGATATTTCTGGCCCAGACGACCGCGCACTTCGCGCAGCGCACTCCGCATTTGTTCCTGGCTGCTGCGATGCACAAAATTTACCAGTGGCGAGTTTTCGAACGTGTCTCCGGGGGGAGAGCAGATCGTTGCGCCGTTGTGGGATTGAGGGGCTGTAGGGCGTTTCTGTGAAACGCCGTCGTCTCTTCGCGTCTGACCCAGACGGCCTACAAGATCAGTTGGGTCGCGGAGCAGCTGCGTGGCGGAGGCTTTATCGGAGAACTTCGCTTTCAAAAATCCTTCGTTCGAGGTGTTTTCGAGCAATCGCCTAACCAGATACGACATGCCGGGGAGCAGTTCGCCGACGGGACAATACTCCCGCACCCGATAACCCATCTCGACGAGCGCGCGCTTGATCGGGCCGGCCATTCCGAAAAGCAGTTGGAACTCGAAGCGGCTCTTGTCGATTCCGAGTTGCTCGGCGTAGGCCTGCGCGTGCGCGATGCTGCGAACGTTGTGCGAACCGAAAGCGGCCGTGACGATTGCTTCGTTATCGAGCAGGATGCGGGTGCATTTTTCGAAACAGGCGTCGCTTTCCGGCTTTTGCAGGAAGACGGGGCAGCGCCAGCCATTCTGTACCGCTTTGATCTTCTCGTAATCCCAGTAGGCGCCTTTCACCAGGCGAACGGTGAAGCGGGTGCCGCGCGCGCGGCCCCAATCGAGCAGCTCGCGCAAATCGCGCTCGGCGTCGCGCAAGTACGCTTGAACGACGATGCCCGCGTGCGGCCAATCGCGGAATTCCGGCTCGGCGAAAAGCGTTCGGAAAAGTTCGAGCGTGGTATTTTTGTGCGCGTAACTTTCCATGTCGAAATTTACAAATGCCCCGACTTCTCGCGCGCGGCGCAGGATCGGGCGCAGCTTCGGGGCGAGGTGGGCGATCGCGTCCTCCGGGTCGGCTGGATTCATCTGCGAATAGAGCGCGGAGATTTTCACCGAAACGTTCACGACCGGGAACAGCTCGGCGTTTTGGCCAAGCGGATCGGTCCAGCCGCGGGTTTGTTCCGCCAGTCCGTCGAGCAGCGCGAAACAACGCGCGGCATACTCGTTCGCTTCTTGTTCGCTCACGACCGCTTCGCCCAGGAGATCGACCGTGAATCCGATCCGTTCCTTGCGCCGCTTGCGCAAGGTCTTCATCACGTCCTCGGGATCGCGCCCGGCGATGAATTGCCGCGCCATGCCGGAAACGTTCCAGCGCAAGATCGGGGCGGTGAGCCACGGGAGAATCCGCGCCGCGCGCAGGCCGGTTTGGAGGAACGGCACGGGGCCGTTGCGCATATCAGCGAAATATTCGTCGAGATGCTGCACGATGTCGCGCGAGCTGCGGAGCGACGCGAGCACGTCGACGAAGCGGAACATTTGCACCTTGAAATGCTCGTCCCGCATCGAGAACGCCATCATCCGCTGGTAAAAGCCGGCTTTGGAGAAGATCGACTCGGGATTGCGGTCCACCAACTCGAAAATCCGCTCGCCCCGCTGCTCGATCTCGCCTTGCAGAGAACTCATGGCGCGATACTAACGCCGCCTCTCAGGTTCGGCAAAGCCGATCAGGTTGAGTCGTAATCGTGCTCGTGCTCCTGCTCGTGATCGATCTGGGGGGACAAGGGGCGACTACGAGCACGAGGGGAAAGAGAAATTCAATCTTTCACACGCTCATCGGCTAGGCCTCTTGCGAAATAATTGCTGAAAGAGAAAGGAGCAAAATCGATATGAAACTCAAAGATCGAATCGAGCAAGTAGGGGCTACAGGGTACATTTTGCTGTGGCTCCTCGGAATACCGATTCCAATTCTGTTTTTGTTTTTTCTGCTCCGCGGTTGCACATAGAGGTTAGGACCCGGACAGAGGATCAGCCTGGCGGAGTTTCCGAGCCAAGGCCCGGACACTGGCCAGGCGATCTTTGTACGGAGATCGCCGCAGTCTTGGATCGGGTTTGCTCCGCTGCGGGAAGTCGCGTAGGAAACTCGCGATGGATCGATACGAATTCGAGAGCGACAACACCGCGGCGATTTGCCCGGAGGCCTGGGCCGCACTCGCGGAAGCGAATGCCGAAAACGCCGCGTCTTATGGCGATGACAAATGGACGCGGCGCGTCTCCGAGTGCGTGCGCGAGATCTTCGAGACCGACTGCGAGGTGTTTCTTGTCTTCAATGGCACCGCGGCAAATTCGCTGGCGCTCGCGCAACTTTGCCGGTCATTTCACAGCGTCATTTGCCACGAGCATTCGCACGTCCAGACGGACGAATGCGGCGCCCCTGAATTTTTCTCCGGGGGCTCGAAGCTTCTTCCTGTGCCAGGCGCGAACGGGAAGCTCGACTTGGCGCAGGTGGAAGCGACGATCCGGCGGCAGCAGGGAGTCCATTCGCCGAAGCCACGCGTGATCAGCATCACGCAGTCGACTGAGCTCGGGACGGTTTATCGAGCCGAAGAGATCGAGAGGATCGCAGAGTTCGCGCGCGAAAGGTCGCTCTTCGTACATATGGACGGCGCGCGTTTTGCAAACGCAGTCGCAGCGCTTGATTGTGCGCCGAAAGCGATCACGTGGGAAGCCGGCGTTGACTCACTTTGCTTCGGCGGCACAAAAAACGGGACCGCCGCCGGCGAGCTGGTCGTTTTTTTCAAAAAAGAGCTGGCCCGCGAATTCGATTACCGGGCGAAGCAAGCAGGACAGCTTGCCTCGAAGATGCGTTTTCTCGCGGCTCCGTGGGCAGGATTGCTAAACGACAATGTCTGGCTCGAAAACGCCCGGCGCGCAAACCAACGCGCGAAGACGCTGGCGGAAAGGTTGACGGCAGTGCTGGACCTGAAGCCGGCATTTCCGTGCGAGGCGAGCGCCGTATTTCTGCGACTACCCGAGCAGCTCGTTGCGCGACTGCGGGGCCGCGGCTGGCACTTTTACAAATTTATCGAACCCGACATTTATCGGTTAATGTGTTCGTGGTCG
>JBEEHC010000040.1:0-14433 GCA_041167205.1 Verrucomicrobiota bacterium | reverse complement strand
CATCCCGGCGTTCTCGGAATTGTCGCTTCACGATTGGCGCGAAAATATCATCGGCCGGCGGTTGTCGTCGGGTTCGATGCCAGTGGTCTCGGAAAAGGGAGCGGCCGGAGCATCGAGGGCTTTTCGCTGGTCGAAGCCCTGGGTCACTGCGAGAAATGGCTGGAAAAATTCGGCGGTCACCAAATGGCGGCCGGGTTGGCCGTGCGAGAAGAAAACTTCCCGGGATTTGCCGATGCATTCCGCAAGGCCGCGCGTGAGCTCCTGTCGGACGAAAGATTGCAGGCGCGCCTTCATCTCGATCACGAGCTTGCTTTCTCCGAACTCAATGGCGACTTGCTCCGCTGGCATCAGGCGCTGCAACCGTTCGGCAGCGGTAATCTGCAACCGATGTTTTTCGCGCGGGGAGTCGAGCCCACCGTCGCACCGCAGATTCTCAAGGACAAACATCTGGTTCTTCGCCTCCGCCAAAAGGACCAGTTTCGGCGCGCAATTTTTTTTGATGGCGCTTCGTCGCCCCTGCCTGCCTTTCCCTGGGACATGGCCTTTCGGCTGAACGCGGATGAATACGAAGGCGAAACGCGGTTGCAGATTCAGGTTGAGGCATTGCGCGTAGCAGCGCCGATCGAATGATCCAACTCTCGCAACCTCTCAGCGAGCTGGAGTGGATCCCGCGGCCGAAACTGACCGCGCTGAGACGGCTCGAGATCGAAACTGTGGAGGATCTCCTAACTCATTTTCCGCGCCGCTACGAGGACCGTACGACGTTTGCCGAATTTCCTCACGAGGAAAGCGAGACGCCGATCCTACTTTGCGGCGAGGTCGCGAAGACGCGGCTGGTCCGCTTCGGTGGTTGGAAGAAAATTTTTGAGGCGACCCTCGAGGAATCGAATTCGAACGCGCTCAGCCAACCACTGGTTCTGCGCTGGTTCAATCTTCATTACGTCCAGAAAATGATCGCGACCGGGCAGCGGCTGGTCGTCTTCGGCAAGCCCCGCTTGCGCGGAAAGCGGCTTTGCATGGAGCACCCGGAATTCGAAGTGATCGAGAATGACGACGACATCTCGGTGCATTTCCGCCGGATCACTCCGATTTATCCGGCGACCGAAGGACTGCCTCAGCGAGTCTTCCGTAGTTTGATTTATCGCGTGTTAGAGAATCTCGCGCTGGACTCCGTGCCAACGCTGTTGCCGAAAAACGTGAATTTCGGGACGCGCGAGCACGCTTTGCACGAGATTCATTTTCCCACGACCGAAGCGCAACGCGCCGCTGCGCATGAACATCTGGTCTTCGCCGAGTTCTTCGCCATGCAGGTGTTGATCGCATCGCGGCGGTCCGCCGCCTCTTTGCGGAGCGGACAGGCGCATTGCGGACCGGGCGAGCTCCTGGAGAAATTCTTGCACGGACTGGCGTTCGATTTGACGGACGCGCAAGTGCGCGTGATCGACGAGCTGCGTCGTGACCTCGCGAGCAAGCATCCGATGAACCGTTTGCTGCAAGGCGATGTCGGCTCGGGCAAGACTGTAGTCGCGATCGCGGCAATGCTGCTCGCAGTGGAAGCCGGCTTCCAGGCTGCGCTCATGGCGCCCACGCAGATTCTGGCCGAGCAGCATTACGCCGTCCTCCGTCGATGGCTCGAACCACTCGGAATCAAGATTTCGCTTCGGACCGCCGACCGTCAGGAAGAGAGTTTTCTTCCGCTCGTCTCTGGCGATGAAAACCCGGATATTCTCATCGGGACCCATGCTCTGCTTTACGAAGGTGTTTCGTTCCAGAATCTGGGACTCGCCGTCATCGACGAGCAGCACAAGTTCGGAGTCTCACAACGTGCCCGGCTGACGGCACGCGAGCCGGCGCCGGACGTTTTGGTCATGACGGCCACGCCGATTCCGCGCACGCTGACCATGACCGTTTACGGCGATCTCGATGTGTCGGTGATCGACGAGATGCCGTCGAATCGGGGGAAAATCATCACGGCGGTGCGGGACCCGTCGAAACTCATCGAGGTGCTCTCCTTCATGCGCGAACGGCTGGAAGCGGGGCGTCAGGCGTACATCGTTTATCCATTGATCGACGAGAGCGAGAAACTCGACGTCAAAGCCGCCGCGGCTGAATTCGAAACGTGGCGCGAACGGTTGCGGCCCTTCCGCTGTGAGTTGTTGCATGGCCGCATCCCCGGCCCGGAAAAGCAGGCGATCATGGACCGGTTCCGGCGAGGGGAGACCAGTGCGCTTATCAGCACGACGGTGATCGAAGTGGGGATCGACGTGCCCAATGCGACCATCATGTTGATCGAGAATGCGGAACGGTTCGGACTGGCCCAGCTGCATCAACTTCGGGGCCGGATTGGCCGGGGCGAACACAAATCGTATTGCATTCTGTTGAGCTCGGAAAAATCGCCCGAGACGGTGGCGAAACTGGCCGTTCTGGAAAAAACGAGCGACGGATTTGAAGTCGCGGAGGCGGACTGGGACCTGCGCGGTCCAGGCGATCTTTTGGGGACCGCGCAAAGCGGTTTGCCTGCGCTAAAACTTGGGAATTTAAAGAGAGACGCGCGAATCATGAGGCAAGCGCGGGCTGCCGCCATCGCGATCCTGGAAGCCGATCCGGAGCTGGAGGCGCCGGACAATCAACGTTTTCGAAGATTGATTGTCGAAGAACGGGGACGTACCTTCTCGAACGTTAGCTAATGAAAAATCTAATCAAATTTCTCTTCTTCGTCTTGCTGGTTAGTGCCGCCATCTCCGCGCTTTATGACTACCGTCTGAAGCACGGCGGTCTGAAATTCCTCGCCCAAACCACTGCGGATAAGTACACTCTTTCGACGGTCCCCAGCGTCGACCCGAAAGAGGTCGTGGGCCTTGAGAACCTGAACAAGGAACGGCGCGCTCTTATCAGCAGCATACTGCCGGCGGTGGTAAGCGTGAAGACCTCGAAGAAGGTGGTGAGTCCACGCCGGAGTTACGGGCTCGATCCCTCCGAGTTTTATAACCGCAACCCGCGGCAATTTCGTAACCCGAACGAAGAGGAGATGGTGCAAAATTCGCTGGGCTCCGGTGTGATCGTTTCTGCTGAAGGCCACATCATTACGAACAATCATGTGATCGAACAAGTGGACCAGATCGAAGTGCTTTTGAGCGATGGCCGGACGAAAAAGGCCCGGCTCGTCGGTGCGGATGCGCAGGAGGATCTCGCCGTCTTGAAGATCGATGAGCCCGGCCTCAAATCGCTCAAGTTTGGCGATTCAGATGCCATGCAGGCCGGGGATTTTGTTCTCGCGATCGGCAATCCGTTTGGATTTGAGGAAACGGTAACCGATGGAATCATCAGCTCGAAAGGGCGCCCGAATCGTGTCGATGGTTTCGGCAATTACCTGCAAACCAATGCCGCGATCAACCCTGGGAACAGCGGCGGCCCGCTGGTGAATCTCCGCGGCGAGATCATCGGCATCAATACCGCCATCATTTCGAAGAGCGGCGGATCACAAGGTCTCGGCTTCGCGATTCCGTCGAATTCCGTCCGGACCGCCTTGGAGAGCCTGTTGAAAAACGGACGTATTATTCACGGCTATCTTGGCATCCAATCTCGCAACGTTGGGCCGGGGGGCAAGGAGACCGAGGGAGTCGTAGTCGATGACGTGGTTCCCAATTCGCCGGCCGAGGAAGCACAAATGAGGAAGGGCGACGTGATCCGGAAGTTCAATGGGCACGATGTGAGAACCTTCAACGAACTGCGCACTTTTCTGGCGCAGGTCGAATTGAACAAGAAGGTCGATATCGAAGTGTTGCGGGGCGGCAAGGCGCTCACGTTGACGACGGCGATCAAGGAAGAGCCCGTTGATTTCAGGACCACGCGCATCAACCCCCGCGAGTCACCTTCGCCCTCCAGGCGGCAGACGCCGGCGGAGCCCGAAGATCAGACCGAGGAAGCCGGCTCGTTCGGCTCGATCGAAGTCGGTGAGCTAACTCAGGATATGGCGCGCCGCCTCGATCTTCCGAAAAGTGTGCGGGGTGTGATGGTGACAAAAGTAAACGACGAAGAAAGTGAGCTGCGCACCGGTGACGTGATTGAAGAGGTCAATCAGCATCCCGTCACTTCCGTAGCCGAGTACAAGAAGATTGTCAGTTCACTGGATCCAAACGAGACCCAGGTGCTCTCGGTCTGCCGGCATCGCACCCGTTCGTTTGTGGTATTGCGTCCCAAGTAGCCCGAGGACGGATTTGATCATCCCCGGGGTCTTCCGCGGGGAAACGCGCACCGGGCACGCGGCCTTCGAATTACATCGGGGGTGAATAATCGCCAGAGCGCGAAGGTCTAACCCCTGAATCAATACTCAACTTATGAAACGAATACTTCTTGCGGTAATGATTTTGGTCCTCGTTCTGCCGGCCATGAGGCAGGCGCAAGCCGGGACCGAGGTCTCGGTCGATTTTTTCTACGATAACGTCGGCTCCGACGGGAGCTGGGTCGAGGTGGCCGATTACGGCTATTGCTGGCAACCAAACGTGGCGGTGAGCAACTCCAAATGGCGACCGTACTCGGATGGTTATTGGGTCTATACCGATGTCGGTTGGACGTGGGTTTCTTACGAGGATTTCGGGTGGGCCACTTATCACTACGGACGCTGGACGCGGTTGCGCGATCGCGGTTGGTTCTGGGTGCCGGGCCGCGAATGGGGGCCGGCCTGGGTCTCCTGGCGCACGGGCGGCGACTATGTTGGTTGGGCGCCGCTCCCGCCCCGCGGTCGTGGAGACGTGGATGACAACCGCCCCATCAACGGGCAGGTGGACGTGGAATTCGATATCGGCCCCGCATATTACAACTTCGTCGATGTGCGTTATATCGGCGAGCCGGTCCTGCGTGAACGGATTGTCGAGACGAACCTGAACGTCACCTACATCTCCCAGACGGTTAACGTGACTAACATCACTTATACCAACTCGGCGGTTTACAATTACGGGCCGGACTACAACACGCTGAGCCGTTATTCGACGCGTCCGATCAGGCGCATGACCCTGGAACGCGAAAGCAATGTCGACCTGAGCGTTGCCGTTAGGTCGAATGCTCTCCTCAGAGTGCAAGGCGACAAACTTGTGGTGGCCGCGCCGCCCAGACTTCAGAAACCCGTCAACCCGATCGCCCCGAAGACGGTAAAGGAGAAAATCGCAAAACCAACCTTCGAACGTGGATGGGATGGTGTCGGCGATCCGAAAGCTCAGGCGGAGCTGAAGGAAAAGATGAAGAAGGAAGATCCCAAGAGTGCTCCAACACCTAGCTTCACGCCGAACGCAAACGCCGCTCCGGCTGGCAGCGCGATGCCCGCCACGGCTGCAACCCCGGCGGCTTCGGTCAATCCGGCGACCACCGCGGCTCCCACTACGTCCGCCGCCAGTCCAGCGCTGACCCCCGACAGGGGCAAAGGCAAAGACAAGCATTTGGAGAGCGCTTCGCCGATGCCCACGGCCGCGTCTCCCGTCAACCCCGCCTCGAGTTCGGCGACGACTCCTCCGGGAAAACAAAAGAAAGAGCGAGACGAGAAGCCGGTTCCGGCGGTTACTCCTCCTTCATCGACTGTACCAGGCGCGAGCCCAGCCCCCACGCGTAAAAAGCCCAGTGACCGGCAGCAAAGCACACCATCCAGCCTCACTACTTCACCGGACGGCACGCCTTTCAGGGAGCCGCCGAAGAGTGACAAAGGGGTTAAGAAGGAAAAAAGCACCGACAAAGTCCCTGACACGATGCCTCCTACGCGGCAGCCGAGCGATCCGCTGACCGAGAAGGCGCCTCGAAAGCCCAAAGTCGAATCCACTCCGGCATCTCAAAACCGAGAAGCACCGTCGGACGCTCCGCGCAAACAGCCGAAGGCTGATCTCTCCGCGGAACCGGCTGCGCCACCGAAGCGCGAAGTGCCTCCTGAAGCCTCGCGCAAACAGCCGAAGTCTGATCTCTCCGCGGAACCGGCTGCGCCGCCGAAGCGCGAAGCGCCTCCTGAAGCCTCGCGCAAACAGCCGAAGGCTGATCTCTCCGCGGAACCGGCGCCGCCGCCGAAGCGCGAAGTGCCTCCTGAAGCTCCGCGCAAACATCCCCTGCCACCAGAGAAGGCTGCGCCTCCTCCCGGCCCGGCGGCGAATGCACCGGTAAAGACGGACGCGCCCCCAAGCAAACAGAGCCCGGAGAAAAAGAAAAACGAGCCAGCGCCGTCGCCGGGTTCGTAAGGACGAGAGCGAATTGAAAGTGAACGGCCTCGGAATTATCCGGGGCCGTTTCGCTGTAGCCGCGCCCCTCGGGCGCGTGGGGGAGAGCTTGAGGCTCTGGCTATTGTGTCGCGGCTACAGCAACTCCGCGATCTGGACCGCATTGAGCGCCGCGCCCTTGAGCAACTGATCGCCTGAGACCCAGAACGAAAGCCCGTTTTCGAGCGCGCAATCCAGCCGAACCCGGCCGACTTCGCAATTGTCTTTGCCAGCGGTGAAGAGCGGCATCGGATAGCTGTTTTTCTGCGGCTCATCGACCAACTCGAGCCCGGGCGCTTTCGCGAGGGCTTCATGCGCTTCCGCGACAGAAACGGGACGTTCGAATTCCGCACTGACCGCCACCGAATGCGCCCGATAAACCGGAACGCGCACGCAAGTAACCGAGGCGCGAAATTCCGGCAGATGCATGATCCGCCGGCCCTCATTCTGCATTTTCATTTCTTCCTTCGTGTAGCCGCCCGGCAAGAAAGAATCGACGTGCGGGAGGACGTTGAAGGCGATCGGGTGTGGATATACTTCGGCCACCGGCGTCTGCTTTTCGGCCGCCGCTTCGATTTGGGATCTTAGTTCGGCGATCGCGCGCGCGCCGCTGCCGGACACGGCTTGATAACTCGCGGCAAAAACACGCCGGACGCCAAACGCCAGGTGCAATGGATAGAGCGCCATGAGCGCGACAGCGGTGGTGCAGTTAGGATTGGCGATCAATCCGGAATGCTGCTGAATATCTTCGCCATTTATTTCCGGAATCACGAGTGGGACCTCGGGTTCCATCCGGAAAACGGACGAGTTATCGATCACAATCGCGCCCGCCGCGCGCGCGATCGGCGCGTAACGCCGTGAGATATCGCCGCCAGCGCTGAAGAACGCGAGATCGATGCCCTCAAACGATGCAGGGGAAAGCTCCTCCGCGGCAATTTCGCTATTTCGGAACGAAACAGTTTTTCCGGCCGAACGGCTGGAAGACAAAGGGACCAGCCGCTCCACCGGAAATCCCCGGCGTTCGAGGACACCCAGCAGCTCGGCGCCGACCGCTCCGGTCGCGCCGACAACAGCGATGTGATAGCTTTTTGCTTTCGGCACGGCGCATCCTACGGCCAGTCTCAAATGAAGAAAAGCCCGCACCCACAGATCCACATTTCGGTGCGTGAGCAGCGGCTCACGCTGAAATCAGGATGGAAAAAATTGGGCGCCTACCCAGTTTCGACCTCCCGATTTGGTCTTGGGACAGAAGAGGGGAGCATGAAAACGCCAACCGGCAGGTTCCGCATCGCCAAAAAAATTGGCGAAGGATTGCCGGTCGGAACCGTATTCAAGAGCCGCCGGCCCGTGAAGGTGACGAAAAAGCTGATGCGAGACGAGGATCTGGTCATGACGCGCATCCTCTGGCTGGACGGCCTCGACCCGGGGAATGCGAACACATACAAGCGCTTCATCTATATTCACGGAACGAACCACGAAGAAAACCTTGGGGAACCGGCCAGCCACGGCTGTATCCGGATGAAGAGCGCCGATTTGGTGGAGCTTTTCGAACTGGTCGACGTGGACACTCCGGTCGCGATCGAAGCCTAGACCTTGGCAACCTGCCTCAGAAAAAAGTCGAGAAAAGCGTTGCGCGAGTGGTCGTAACTGCCTAAATGACGGCAGCAACCTGCACGGAAAGGAGGCGAAATATTAAGTGAAAATTTTCAAAGCAATCATGATAGTGGCCGTCGCGGCCAGTGCGTTAAGTTTGGGGGCTTGTGCTCAGAAAAAAGAGACGGCGGCCACGACCACCAGTTCAACCTATTCCAAATAACCGTCCAGTTGTCCGCCTGCGGATAGCTTTAACCAAAAAGGCCAGGTCGGCTTATCGGCCTGGCTTTTTTTTGGTCTTTTGGCAGAGCACCGAGAGAGCATCGTGACCACGATGGCTCTTGTTGTTTCGAGCGACCAACTCTAATAAGATGCGGATGATGCAGCTGGCCGGCCAACCATTGTCGCTCTCGGAAATCGCGGCGGTGGCGCTCGGCGATGTCCAGCTCGAGGTCGCGCCTTCGGCCCACGCGCGGATTCACGACTCACGAAAAGTTGTCGAAGAAATCGTCGCGCGGGGCGGGGTCGTTTACGGTGTCAGCACTGGGTTCGGCAAACTAGCCGATGTCCAGATCCCCAGCGGGGAACTTCGCCAACTGCAATTGAATCTCGTGCGCAGCCACGCTTGTGGCATCGGCCAGCCGCTCTCCGTTCCGGAGGTGCGGGCGATAATGTTGCTTCGAGCCAACGTGCTTGCGCTCGGACTAAGTGGGATCCGGTTGGAGGTCATCGAGCTGTTGTGCGAGCTGCTCAACCGGGGTGTCCATCCGGTTATACCGGAAAAGGGTTCTGTCGGCGCGAGCGGGGATCTGGCGCCACTGGCGCATCTTGCGCTGGTGCTCATTGGCGAGGGCGAAGCGTTTTATGACGCCGCGCGTATGTCTGGTCTCGAAGCGCTTGGCAAGGCCGGACTGCGTCCTGCAGCCCTGGAAGCGAAGGAGGGGCTCGCACTCTTGAATGGAACGCAGGCGATGCACTCGGTGGGTGGATTGGCGCTGCTGCGCGCAAAACGCCTCTCGCGCATCGCGGATGTTGCCGGAGCGATGAGCCTGGAAGCGTTGAAAGGGACTCCGACGGCATTTGACCCGCGGATTCATAAGGCGCGTCCGCATCCCGGCCAGCAGGCCGTGGCGGCGCATTTGAATCACCTGCTGCGCGAGAGTGAGATCAGGCAATCCCATCTCGCCGGCGATCCGCGCGTCCAGGATGCGTACAGTTTGCGCTGCATGCCGCAGGTCCATGGCGCGATTCGCGGTGCGCTGGCCCATTGCGAAAATATCTTCGAGATCGAATCGGCATCGGCGACCGACAACCCGCTCGTCTTTGCGGAGACCGGGGATGTTCTCTCCGGGGGGAATTTTCACGGCGCGCCGCTGGCACTTGCCCTGGATTACGCGGCGATCGCGTTGACCGATCTGATGAGTATCAGTGAGCGGCGCACCGATCGGCTGGTGAACCCGGATTTAAACGAGGGGCTGCCGCCCTTCCTCGCCCCGCACGCGGGCACGCATTCCGGTTTCATGATCCTGCACGTAGCCTCGGTCTCGTTGTTGAACGAAGCCAAGGTTCTGGCGCATCCCGCCAGCGTGGACAACTTGCCGACCTCGGGTGGGAAGGAAGATCACGTCTCCATGGGAATGACGGGGGCGCTGAAGTTGCGCACGATCGTCGAAAACGCGGAGCATTTGATCGCGATCGAGCTTCTGGCCGGCGCCGAAGCGCTTGAGTTTCGGCGGCCCTTGAAAGGCGGCATCGGCGTCGAGAAGGCTTACGAACGGGTCCGCGCCATTTCGCGAGCGGTGAATGAGGATCGTTCCCTCTCGCCCGATATCGAGCGCGTGGCGGCGGCGATTCGCAACGGTGATTTCGACAGCGAGACCGAGAAGATATGAGCTCGAAACGAGTGGTCCGAGCGCCTCGTGGCAATGAACTGAGCTGCAAGGGCTGGCAGCAGGAGGCCGCGCTCCGGATGTTGATGAACAATCTTGACCCGGACGTGGCGGAGAATCCGGACAAGCTGATCGTTTACGGCGGGACCGGTCGGGCGGCGCGAAGCTGGGAAGCATTCGATGCAATCGTGCGCTCGCTCCGCGCACTGGAGAACGACGAGACACTGCTCGTCCAATCCGGCAAACCGGTCGGCGTTTTTCGCACCCACGATGAAGCGCCGCGCGTCTTGATTGCAAATTCCAATCTCGTTGGCCACTGGTCGAACTACGCGGAATTCAACCGGCTAGAACAGTTGGGACTCACCATGTACGGCCAGATGACAGCCGGCTCGTGGATTTACATCGGTAGCCAGGGAATCGTGCAAGGAACGTTCGAAACTTTCGCGGAAGCCGGCCGGAGACATTTTGGCGGATCGCTCGAGGGAAAGTTTGTCGTCACCGGCGGACTCGGGGGCATGGGCGGAGCACAGCCGCTCGCCGCCACCATGAACGGTGCACTCTTTCTCGGCATCGACGTCGATCGCGCGCGAATCGAGAAACGACTGCGGAGCGGCTATTGCGACCAGATCGCAACATCTCTCGATGAAGCGCTTGCCCTTATCGAGCAAGCGAGAAAGAGGAAGCAGGCAGTATCGGTCGGCCTGATCGGCAACTGCGCGGATGTGTTACCGGAGATGGTGCAGCGCGGCGTCGTCCCGGATGTATTGACCGACCAAACGAGCGCACATGACGCGCTCAACGGCTATGTCCCGAACGGGATGACGCTCGAGGAGGCGCTGCAGTTGCGCGCGAAAAATCCGGACGAATACATCGAACACTCGATGCGTTCGATGGCGGTGCACGTCGAGGCCATGCTCGCATTGCAAAAGTGCGGCGCCATTACTTTCGATTACGGGAACAATATTCGGACGCAGGCGAAAAAGGCCGGTGCTGAGAAAGCCTTCGATATTCCGGGGTTCGTGCCGGAATACATTCGTCCGCTGTTTTGCGAAGGAAAAGGTCCGTTTCGCTGGGTCGCGTTGAGCGGCGATCCAGCCGACATAGCGCGGACCGATGAACTTGCACTCGAACTTTTCCCAAAGAACGAAACGCTCGCGCGGTGGATGAAACTGGCGAAAGAGCGAATCCATTTCCAGGGTCTGCCGGCGCGCATCTGCTGGTTTGGCTATGGCGAACGCGCGGAGTTTGGCGTGGCGATGAACGATCTGGTAAAGCGCGGCGAGATCAAAGCGCCCATCGTCATCGGGCGCGATCATCTCGACACCGGCTCGGTCGCTTCGCCGTTTCGTGAAACTGAAGGCATGCTGGATGGCAGCGACGCGATCGCCGATTGGGCATTGCTGAACGCGCTCGTCAATACGGCGGCGGGAGCTTCCTGGATTTCAATTCACAACGGTGGTGGCGTCGGCATCGGGTATTCGCAGCACGCCGGAATGGTCGTGGTGGCCGACGGAACTGACAGCGCAAGACGCCGGCTCGAACGCGTCCTGACGAGCGACCCCGGCATGGGCGTCCTGCGTCACGCGGATGCCGGATATTCTCGTGCGATCGATTTTGCGGAAGCGAACAACGTTAAGATCCCCATGGAGCCCCGCGCGCGGGATTGATCAGTCATGCAGAAAGTCATCGAATGCGTGCCTAATTTTTCCGAGGGCCGCGACTTGGAGGTCATTCGACAGATTACCACCGCCATTGAATCGGTGGACGGAATCTCTCTGCTCAACGTGGATCCCGGTGCGAGCACCAACCGGACGGTCGTCACCTTTGCGGGCAGTCCTGAAGCTGCGGTGGAAGCCGCCTTCCGTGGAATTCAAAAGGCAGCGGCGCTCATTGACATGCGCAAACACAAGGGCGCCCACCCTCGCATGGGGGCGACAGATGTCTGCCCTTTTATTCCGGTGAGTAATGTGAGCTGGGAAGAGGCGATCACCTGTGCCAATCGATTGGGAAAACGCGTCGGCGAGGAGCTCAAGATTCCAGTCTATCTCTACGAAAAAGCAGCGAAAGATCCGTCTCGCTCAAATCTCTCCATCATACGCTCCGGAGAATACGAAGGCTTCTTCGAGAAAATAAAAGAAGCCGCGTGGCAGCCCGATTTCGGCCCCTCTGTTTTCAACGAGAAGTCCGGCGCGACGGTGATTGGTGCGCGGGAATTCTTGGTCGCCTACAATGTGAATCTGAACAGCAGGGCAGTGCGAAGGGCCACGGCGGTCGCGTTTGATGTGAGAGAAAATGGCCGGGCAAAAACTGACGACGGCACGCCGCGGGGAAAACCGGTGCTCGATGCAAACGGAGAACCGGTCCGTGTTCCCGGGATGTTGAAGCATGTGAAAGCCATCGGGTGGTATGTGGAAGAATATGGCATCGCCCAAGTCTCCATGAATCTGACCAACATTGAGGAAACACCCCTGCACGCTGCGTTTGATGCCTGCAATGAATCAGCCAGCAAGCGAGGTCTTCGGGTTACGGGATCGGAAGTCGTGGGCATGCTGCCGAAGAAATGTTTGGTGGAGGCAGGAAAGTATTTTCTGCGTAAACAGCAATGGTCGGAAGGTGCCTCTGAGGAGGAGCTCATTGATATTGCAATTCGCTCAATGGGATTGAATGAGTTGAAACCGTTCGATCCAAAGGAAAGGATCATCGAATTCAAGATGGAATCTGCTGCAAAGAAATCGCTGGTGAAAATGAACCTGCGGGAGTTCTGCAGTGAGACCCTGAGCGATTCTCCGGCGCCGGGTGGTGGTTCTGTCGCTGCCTTGATGGGCGCGCTGGGCGTTTCCCTTGGCGGGATGGTGGCGAATCTCTCAGCGGGAAAACGCGGGTGGGAAGACAAACTCAGTTATTTCAGCGATTGGGCGGTGAAGGCGCAACAATTGAAGGATGAATTGCTCTTTCTGGTGGACGAAGACACCGCCGCCTTCAACAAGGTAATGGACGCATTTGGGCTGCCCAAGGAATCGGCCGAAGAAAAGGCAGCCCGTTCGGCTGCAATCCAGCTGGCCAACAAGTACGCGGCGGAAATCCCGCTACGAGTCATGGAAACCGCCTCAAAATCCTACCAGCTTCTCGCGGAAATGGCTGAGAAGGGTAACCCGGCCTCGATTTCAGATGTGGGAGTCGGTCTTCTTGCCCTGCGTGCCTGTATTGACGGAGCGGCGATGAATGTCCGGATTAATTTGGCGGGCCTGAAAGATGAGAAATTAAGGTCCGGCCTTCAGGAAAAGGTCCGGGGAATCAGCGCCGAATCCGAAGCCGAGTTTAGGAAGATCAGTCAGATCGTTGAAAGCAAGATCGGTTAAGGGAACGCTCGCCGTTCTCCACGCTTCGCAGCTTGTCACGCTCACTGGCCCGAAACGGCCACGGGTGGGAACCGAGCTTAGTGACCTGGCCATAGTTCCAGATGGCGGAATGCTGGTGCGCGATGGCGTCATTTTCGCAACAGGCCCGTCGGACGTAATCGAAAAGCAGATGTCGAGCGACGCGGAAATCGTTGATGCGACTGGTCGCGTCGTGCTACCCGGATTCGTCGACGCGCATGCGCATCCTGTTTTTGCCGGGAATCGCGTGGATGAATTCGAGATGCGGGCGAAAGGCGCGACGTACGAGGAAATCGCGGCGAGAGGGGGCGGAATTCGCTCGACTGTCCGCAAGACCCGGGCGGCCACGGAGGATCAATTACTGGCGCAGGCGATCAAGCATGCAAAATGGTTTATTCGGTGCGGAACAACGACGGTGGAAGCGAAGTCAGGTTACGGCCTCTCGGTCGACGATGAGATCAAAATCTTGCGGGTCGTCCGGCGATTGAACATTGAGACTCGGGTCGAGTTTGTTCCGACTTTCCTGGGAGCCCACGCGATCCCAGAGGACTTCCAGTCCGCGCCAGACCGTTACGTCAGTTTAGTAATCGATGAGATGCTTCCGCGGATTGTTGATGAGCGGCTTGCCGAATTTTGTGATGTTTTTTGCGAGCGCGGCTATTTCGATATCGAAACTTCGCGCAAGATCCTGAGCGCGGCCAGGGAGCGCGGCCTGGGTGTTAGAATGCACGCCGACCAGCTGACGAATGGTGGAGGCGCGGAACTGGCGGCGGAACTGGGCGCGGTGACGGTCGATCATCTCGAACAGACCGAGGCGTCGGGTATTGCCGCAATGAAACATGCCCGCGTCCAGCCTGTGCTCCTTCCAGGCTCGGTCTACGCGTTAGGCAAGACTCGTTATCCTCGCGCCCGCGAGATGATTGAAGCGGGGCTCGCGGTCGTGCTTGCGACCGATTTCAATCCTGGGTCTTCGCCAACCCCTTCGATGCAGATGGTGCTGTCGCTTGCTGCAACGCAGATGAAAATGACGCCCGCGGAAGGGGTGACCGCGGCTACGATCAACGCCGCCTATAGCTTGAACCGTGGAGAGAAGATCGGCTCCCTGGAAGCCGGCAAGGTTGCCAACTTCGCGCTCTACGATTGCGCGGATTACCGGGAACTCGCTTACTACTTCGGTGTCCCGCAGACCCATTCTGTTTACGTGCGCGGAGAGCAAGTATTCTAGGTGGATCGCGCGCTCCGCCGCGCGATGGCAAGAGTGGCGGCGAAGCCGCTAATAAATAGCATCGCGCGATGGTGCGCGCGATCCACCTATTGCGCATCGCGCACCCCACCCTTAACGTC
>JBEEHC010000039.1:0-3889 GCA_041167205.1 Verrucomicrobiota bacterium | reverse complement strand
ATCTGCATCCGGTACATGCCGACATTTCGCGCGCCCGTTTCCGGGTCGCGCGTGTGCACATTCGGCAACGTGATGAAACGACCGCCATCCTTCGGCCAGCATTTCAGGATCGGGAGATCGGACAGGGTCAGCCCCTCTGAGTTGGACGTTGGACGTTCCGCGAAGCGGTACACCACTTCCTGACACGCACCTTCTTTGGAATGCTTTGGCCGCGCGTGGAGCAGGCTGAGGCCCTGCTTGAGCAGGCTCCAGCCTTCTCGCAGATCAGTCGGCGGCTTCGCCTTGAGGATTAGCTGGATCTCCTGCGCAAGATCTTCCACGCTGTTGACCTGCAACGCGAGCGCCATGCGGCGGCGCGATCCCATCGTATTGATCGCCACTGGGAACTTCGATGGCTTGCCGTCGATGGTGGGCTCTTCGAAAAGGAGCGCCTTCCCGCCACCGTGCGATTTCATTTCGCGATTCGCCCATTCCGCAATCAGCAAATCTGTTTCGACCGGAACGGAAACGCGCTTCAGCTCGCCCGCTTTTTCCAGCGCGTCGACAAATTGCCGAAATGAGCCGTACGACATCGACGAATCATCGCGCGTTCGCCGTCGAACGACAAGACTGTCGTCGGATTCGAAATAATTACCGCGGCGGACTCAGAAACTGAATCGAAACAACGCGGCCGTTTACAAAGGTGACCGTCTTGGAGGGGTAAGCCACCCGCGGGGGAATATAGGAGTAGTAAAACGGATCGAAGAAGGGGTCTCCGATAATCGCGAAGCGGTGGTGACGATGATGGTGAAACACGACCGCGCCGCCGCCGAAATAGCCGCCGTATCCGTAGGGGCCGTACGGATAGGGATACGGCGCGTTCGCATAGGTGTATTCGTTGTAAATCCATGTCTCCACGGGCCGCCCTCGCGCGGTACCGGTGGCTTTTTGATCGGGTGTGCCCCACGCCACCCAGACCGCATCCTTTGACATACCTTCACGAATTTTTCCTTCGCGAACCAACGCCTGGTCTTGTGGAGAAAGCCTTTGGAAAACTTCCGGATGTTCGGAAATCCGTGTTTCGGTAGTCGAACAACTCGTAAGGATCAATGCGCTGGCTGAAAGGCCGAACGTCAGCGCCCGAAGGAGAATTTGACGCTTCATGCTAAAAATCATACAGCCGCCTTAAATCGAGTCAATCGTGGCACTTTCTTGATTCAACCCCGCCGCGACCGTAATGTTGCGCTGTGGAGGATCGATACAAACATCGCATTTCCTATCTCCGGGTCTCGATCACGGATCGCTGCAATGAGCGCTGCACCTATTGCATGCCGCGTGAGTTGCAGGAGTGGCTGCCCCGCGAAGACGTTCTGACTTACGAAGAAACGCTGCGGCTCATTCGAATCGCGGCGGAATTGGGCGTTTCCAAAGTGCGGATTACCGGGGGCGAACCGCTCACGCGCCGGGATGTTCTCACGTTATTCCAGGCCCTGCCCTCGATCCCAGGCATCGATGACATCGGCATTTCCACGAATGGAACTTTGCTTTCGCGTTCGACCACGGGTGGCCTGACGATGGCGGCGGCGTTACGCGCGGCCGGAGTGAAATCGGTCAACATTTCACTCGATACGCTGGATCCGGAAGTCTACGCCAAAACGACCGGCCGCGATTATTTGCCGCAGGCGCTCGCTGGCATTGATGCCGCGATCTCCGCGGGCTTTCCCCAGATAAAACTGAATTGCGTTCTCATGCGTGGACGGAACGAGGATCAGTTTATCCCTCTGGTGGAATTCGCCGCCGAGCGGAACCTGATGTTGCGGTTCATCGAATTGATGCCGGTGAGCACGGGCGATGTGCTGCATGAAAACAATTTCCTTCCGGTGGCCGAAGTGCGCCGCGGCCTCGAGTCGCACTTTGGCGCGTTGATTCCGGAGCCGGATTTTCGCACGAACGGGCCGTCGAGTTATTACAAGATTTCGGGACGCGACCAGCGCATTGGATTTATCGGCGCGATGACCAATCTGCATTTCTGTGAGAGCTGCAACAAGTTGCGGCTGACCTGCGATGGAAAGCTCCGCCCATGTCTCGGAAGCTATCTGGAGTTCGACATCATGAAGGTCATGCGGGCCGGGGCGACCGAGGGCGAGCTGAAGAAATTCTTCCTGGACGTCGTCGAGCGGAAGCCCGAGCAGCACGATTTCCGGGAGAACTACCAGCCGGGACGAATGATGGTCGCGATCGGAGGTTGAAGATGAATCGATTGACGCACCTGGCCGACGATGGAAGCGCGCAAATGGTCGATGTCTCAGCAAAAGAACGCAGCGCGCGAGAAGCGGTGGCCGCCGGCAGAATTCACCTCCGGCAGGAAACGCTCGCTCTAATCGCCCAAAATCAGATCGGGAAGGGGAACGTTTTCGCGACTGCTCGCATTGCGGGGATCCAAGCAGCGAAGCAAACGTCGCAGCTAATCCCGCTCTGTCACAACCTCAACTTGAGCCACGTCGAAATCGATATCGCGACGACTGGATCAGGGCTGGAAGTGCAATGCGTGGCGCGTACGGTCGCGCAAACGGGCGTGGAGATGGAAGCGTTGACCGGCGTGGCGATCGCGCTGCTGACTATCTACGACATGTGCAAAGCCGTGGATAAGGAAATGCAGATCACCGACATTCGCCTGCTCAAGAAGACCAAACGCGAGGTGTAGCTCGCATACTCTCGGCAGATGCAGATCACCGTTGGCATCATCACCATTTCTGATCGCGCCGCGGCGGGTGAATACGGCGACCTCGGCGGACCCGCGCTGAAAGAGGCGGCGCAAGAATATGGCTGGCAGGTTCTCGCCGAAGCCATCGTGCCCGATGAGATTTCGCGCATCAGGGAAACGCTTCGGTCGTTTTCGGATCAAGGCTGCGGCCTCATCCTCGCCACGGGCGGAACGGGTATTGCCGAACGCGACGTTACACCGGAAGCAATCCGCGGGATGATGCGCGTCGAACTGCCGGGTTTTGGCGAAACAATGCGGCGCGAATCGATGAAGATCACGCCAAACGCCATTCTCTCCCGCAGCCTCGCGGCCGTGGTGGAACGCTCGCTCGTTCTCGCGCTGCCCGGCAAACCATCCGGCGCGGTCGAATGTCTTGGATTTGTGGCCGGTGCCATTCCACACGCGGTCGCTCTTGCGCAACGCGTGCCGACGTCGTGCTGAGCTATGACCGCTTCGCTGTGCGAAGCGTGACTTGCTGCGTTCGACAAGAATTCTACGGTGCCCGCAGCGCGCCGGCTACAGACCTTAAATCGTCACGACCGTGATCTCCGGCCGGCAATTCCACCGCACCGGAATCCGATAGGTTCCGATGCCGGCGTTGACATAGAGCGGGCCTCCGGGTGTGTCGTAATAGCCGAGATCATACGGTCCGACGCCGTGAGGGACGATCAGGGCGCCCAGGAACGGCAGCCGCACTTGTCCGCCATGTGAGTGGCCCGCAAGGATGAGATCGAATCGGTGTTCATGCAATTGGTTCGCCATCTCCGGATAATGCATCAACAAAACCTGGCGGTTCGCCCGTCGAGGCATGAAAGCGTGGATGCCTCGCAGCGCCATGCCCACGAGTTCGAGATCATGTTTCGGAAGTACCGCGGAACGATCGACCAGCCACGCGCCGCCCGTCGCCGCGAACACGCGCTCAAACTCCGGGAAAGAAACATGGCTCCAGTAATCGTGATTTCCCGGCGAGCCGTAAACGGGCGCTCGAATCTGCTGAATGAAACCAAGCGCCTCCGGTGCGAACCGCGCGTCTTCAACCAGATCGCCGGTGAAACAAACGAACTCGGGCGCGAGCTCATTGATCGTGCGGACGACTTCAGCCGCGTAACTCGTGTCACCTTTGTGATGAAAGTCGGTGAAATGAAC
>JBEEHC010000038.1:0-20321 GCA_041167205.1 Verrucomicrobiota bacterium | reverse complement strand
GCCGATGGAAGCGAATGCAGCCAGGCCAAACGCCAGCGCCGCCCGCGGCATCGCTTTCGCGAGACCGCCGAGATCCATCAGCAACAACGTGCCGGTGCGTTGCCGGATTTCTCCAGCGAGGGCGAAGAGTAATGCGATGGAAATTCCGTGGGCAAAGATCAGAAGCGCCGCGCCGTTCGTGCCGAGCAAAGTGCCGCTGGCGATGCCCAGGAAAATGTAGCCCATGTGCATCACGCTCGAATAACCGAGCATCCAATCGAGACGCTTCTGTGCGATCGTAACCAGCCCGACATAGATGATGTTGCCGAGCAGGAGCACAATCAGAAGCGTGTTCCATTGCTGCACGCCTTGGGGAAGAAGCGGAAGCGCCAGACGCAGGAGACCGTAAAGACCAAACTTCTTAAGAACGCCTGCGTGCAACATCGCGGCCGGCGCGGGCGCGGAGGCGTAGGCTTCGGGGGCCCAGGTGTGAAACGGAAAAAGCGAGACGAGAATGCCGAAGCCGACCAGCAGCACCAGGAAGATGTTGCCTTGCGCGTCAGCGGGAATCGCCGCGGCCGCTCTTTGCAAGACGCGGAAATCAAAGCTGCGCGCGGCTTCCGGCACGCTGCGATAAAGCATGATCAAGCCAAGGAGAAGAACGAAACTCCCGGTCGCCAGATAGATCGTAATTTTCCACGCGGCGGCCTGCCGGTTGCCGGTGCCCCAGATTCCGATGAGCAGAAAAGTTGGAATCAAGGCGAGCTCGTGAAAGGCGTAGAAGAAAAAGAGATCGAGGGAAGCAAATGCCCCCATGGCGCCGCCAGCGATGAAAAGCAGGCAGGCGTAGAAGGCATGTTTGTGTTGCGCGATTTCGCCCGTGAACCAGATGGCTGCGAACGTTACAACTGCGGTGAGGAGCAGCATCATCAGACTCAGGCCGTCGACGCCGAGAGTGAAGTTGATCCGCCAGTCGGTGCTGATCGGGTAAGAAGAAACGAGTTGAAAATCGCGCTGGCCCGCTTCGAAGGCGAGATACGCGAGCGTTGTTGCAGCGAGAGTAAGACCCGCGGCCCAGAGCGCGGTGTGTCTGGCGGGAGCGCCGATCAGAATCGCGAGCGCGGCCACAATCGGACAGAAGACGATGAAAAGAAGAATCACCGGAAAAGTGTGAAGTAAATCAGGCCAACGATTCCCAAACCGAAGAGAAAAGAGTAAGCCTGCAGGTTTCCGACTTGGAGCAGCCTGAGAAGCGAGCCGAAGCTCCAGGTCGCGCCGCTCGCACCGCGGACGAAGCCGACGTCGAGAATCCAGCGATCGACAAAGGCCGAGAGGCTCGCGAGAACTCCCTGCGTGGCGCTGATGACAAAGCCGTAAATCTCGTCGAAGTAAAAACCTTTTCGGAACAACGCGAAATCGATCGGATCGTTTTCGCGACGCCGGTAAAGCAGGACGGCCAGCGTCATGCCGGCGACCGTTGCCGCGAACGCCAGACCCGGCACCAGCCAGCCGCTTTCTTTTACACCGGGCAGGTGAAGGAAAAGTCTCGCGACAAAACCGAATCCGGACGCGAACGCCGGAATGGCGAGAACGATCAGCGGCGTGATCATAACCCACGGCGCTTCGCGTCCTGCGCGGGCCTGATCGCTGCGCGGCTTGCCGAAGAAGACGACGACGACCAGCCGCAGCATGTAGAACGCGGTCAGGAAAGCCGTAAAAAGCGCGAGCCAGAAGATCGCCGGATTTTTTTCGTAGGCGAGCGCCAGGATGGCGTCCTTGCTAAAGAACCCGCTGAATGGAGGAAAGCCGATGAGCGCGAGCGTGCCGACCATGAAGGTGAGAAATGTGATGCCCAACCGGCCGGCGAGTCCGCCCATTTTCCAGATGTTCTGCTCGTGATGGAGCATGACGATGATCGAACCCGCGCCGAGGAAAAGCAGCGCTTTGAAGAAGGCGTGGGTGAACAGATGGAACATCGCCGCCTCGCCCGACGCGAGACCGACAGCCATGACCATGTAGCCGAGCTGTGACAGGGTCGAGTAGGCGAGAATGCGCTTGATGTCGTTTTGTTGCGTGGCGATCAGGGCGGCCATGACGGCGGTGATAGTCCCGATCCACGCGATGATCGTGAGCGCTTGCGGTGCGGCTTGGATGAGAAACCCGACGCGCACCAGCATGTAAACGCCCGCCGCCACCATGGTCGCGGCATGGATCAGCGCGGAAATCGGCGTCGGCCCTTCCATCGCGTCCGGCAACCAGACGTGCAGTGGGAATTGCGCCGACTTCCCGACTGCGCCGCAAAAAACAAGCAGCGCCGCGACCGTGAGGTATTCGGGATAACTGGTGATGCGGTCCACCTCCTGGGCCATGTCGTGAAAAACAACAGTGCCGGTCGCAGTCCACGCCATCAGGATTCCGAGCATGAACCCGAAATCGCCGATCCGATTCGTGATGAAAGCTTTCTTCGCCGCCTCGGCCGCGGCATCGCGCTCGAACCAATGGCCGATCAACAAATAGGAACTTACGCCCACGAGTTCCCAGAAGATGAACATCATGACGAAATTGTTCGAAAGAACGATTCCGAGCATGGAGAACATGAAAAAGGAGAGAGACGCGAAGTAGCGGGATTTGCCGGCGTCGTCTTTCATGTAGCCGAGCGAATAGATGTGGATGAGGGCGCCGATGCCGGTGACGAGCACGAGCATGGTCTTGCTAAGCTCGTCGAGGACCAATCCGAGCGGCACGTAAAGAGCGGGCCGGAAATCGATCCAGGTCAGCTCGAGCGCCCGGATGTTCGGCGTGACGAAGACGACGCAGCTGCAAGCGAAACTTCCCAGGACCGCGGCGACCGAGATGAAACTGCTGAGACCGCGGTAGGATTTCGTGATCAGCACGATCGCGACCGCCGCGAGAAACGGCAGGAGCAAAATATACCAGGGTAGCGTGCTGCTCATCGGGGCCTGTCAGAATTTGAGGCTGCTGACATCTTCGACATGGGTCGTCTGACGCGCGCGGTAAAGCGCGACGATGATGGCAAGACCGACAGCGACTTCCGCCGCCGCCACGGTGATGATGAAAAAGACGAAGACTTGCGCATTGTAGTTCGGGGTTCCTGAGGCGCTGAGGCGGAAGCGCGAGAAGGCGACGAGCGAAAGGTTGGCCGCGTTCAGCATCAACTCGAGGGACATGAAGATGATAATGATGTTGCGGCGCAAGAGCACGCCCGCGAAGCCGATCGTGAAAAGCAAACCGCTAACGATGAGATAGTGGCCGAGTGTTACCATGCTCAACGAAGCTCGCGTTTGCTGAGAACGATTACGCCGATGGTCGCAACCAGGACCAGCACACCGATGATCTGGAACGGCAAATTGTAGTTCGAGAAGAGAAGAAGGCCGACACTATGGACGTCATCTATCTTGGGAGAGCTGAGGGGTGGGAACGGCTGTTTCGCGGCGCCTAGCTGCCCCACCACCAAGTAGATTTGGAGAAAGAAAACCAGGGCGACCGCCGAACCGCCAACCACCGCGACGACGTTCGTCTTCCGCCGCGTTTCGGCGCGCAGATCGAGCAGCATGATGATGAACAGAAAAAGCACCATGACCGCGCCGGCGTAGACGAGCACCTGAATGATGCCGATAAAGAAGGCGTCGAGCGACATGAACAGGGCCGAGAGACCCATGAAGCAAACGACCAGGCTGAGCGCGCTGGCGATCGGGTTGCGGTTGATCACGACGGCGGCGCCGAAGCCGAGCATGACAAGCGCAAAGATCCAAAACAAGAACGAGGGCATTAGTGAAATCTGCAATCGTTTTTCATTTCTTCTCGTTCCATTTCAAAACCAGACCGTGCATGACGCCGCCGATTTCGAGCAGCTTCTCTTTGTTGTGCACCATGTCAGCGCGGGTGAAGCCGGTGATGGCGTAATCTTTCCGGAGATAGATCGCCTGCTCGGGACAAACCTCCTCGCATAAGCCGCAGTAAATGCAGCGGATCATGTCGATATCGAATTCGTGCGGAAACTTTTCGACCTTGGCAAAGCGATCGCCGGCCGGGATTTCGCCGGGGATGATCTTGATCGCGCGCGGTGGGCAGATGAATTCGCAGAGCTGACAGGCGACGCAACGGACCCGGCCAGTATCATCGCGGACCAAGGCCGGCGCGCCGCGGTAATGTTCCGGCATCTGGCTGTCCCATTTTTCTTCGGGATATTGCATGGTCACCTTCGTGCGGCCGAAGAGCATGTTCTTGAAATGCTTTAGCGTGATCGCCATTCCGCTCGCGATCGCCGGCAGGTAAAGGCGTTCCGACCAATTCAGTTTGGGACGCGAGACGGTGAGAGCCATATCAGGCAGGGAAGTAGGCGAGAATGATGGCGGCGATGAAAATGTTTGCGAGCGCGATCTCGAAAAAGAAAACCCAGCCGAGGCGCATCAGCTGGTCGTAGCGAAAGCGCGGCAGTGTCCAGCGCACCCAGATAAACACGAACAGGAGCACGGCGACCTTCGAGAAAAAGATAAAGATGTTTACCAACCCCCAGCCCCATCCGTGCGAACCGTCCGGTATGCCGGGGAAATGCCATCCACCCAAAAAGAGCGTTACGATGATGGCCGAGCCGGTGATCATCGCGACGTATTCGCCCAGGAAAAAGAGGCCGAATTTCATTGAGCCGTATTCGGTGTGGTAGCCGCCCACCAGTTCGGTCTCGGCCTCGGGCAGATCGAAGGGCAGCCGGTTTGTTTCCGCAAAGATGGCGATAGTGAAGACGACGAACGAAATCACCATCGGAATGGCGAGCAGCCATTTGTGCGGATTCGTCCAGTCGCCGATGAATGGCGCGACCATCCAGCCGTGTTCGATCTGGTAGCGCACGACCTCGGTTAACCTGAGCTGCCCAACCAGGAGAAAAACCGGGATGACCGCAAGACCGAGCGAAAGTTCGTAGGAGATCATCTGGGACGTGGAACGAACGCCGCCCAGGAAAGGATACTTGGAGTTCGACGACCAGCCGGCAATCACGATTCCGTAAACGCCTAACGAGGCGATGGCAAAGACGAACAAAACCCCGACGTTGATATCGGCGATCACCATCGGGACGCCGAAAAGTGTGCTGCCGAAAGGGACCACGGCGAGCGTGGTGATGGCGGGAATCATCGCGAGGCAGGGAGCGAGCCAGTAGTAGAACTTGTTTACATGCCCCGGCGTAAAATCCTCTTTCAGGAGAAATTTCGCGGCGTCGGCGATCGGCTGAAACAAGCCGGCGGGACCGACGCGATTTGGTCCGAGCCGATCCTGGATCAACGCGCTGATCCGGCGCTCCGCATACACGGTGTAGTTCATGATGCCGAGCACGACGGCGAGAAGCGCGACGATCTTCACCAATGACGTCGTTAGGAAAAAATAATCCATCGCTAGCGTCTGGCTTTTTCCGATTCGAGAATTTCCGTCTCCACTTTTACCGGCGTCGATTCTGGGGGCGGCGGCGTGGTCTCCTCAGTCAAAATCTGCACGCCGAGGTCACCGATCTTGCTCAGGCTCAATCCAGCAAATTGAGGGATTGATTCGCTCATCTGTCGGAAGACATCCTCGATCGAATAGATGCCGTTTCGGCCCGAACAGGCCTGAATCAGATCGCGCAGAATTTCCCAATCATCCCGGGCCTGCCCCGGACCGCGCACCGCGCGATTGAGCCGTTGCAGGCGTCCTTTACCATTGATCATCGATCCCCGCTTCTCGGCAAAACCGAAGGATGGCAGAACAGCGGTCGCGGCCGGGGTGGAGTCGTCCGCCAGAATGTTCATTGTGACGAAAGCGGACAATGCCTCGAGCTGGACGACGGTGAGTCCGATGTCGATCGGATTTTCGCCGAGAGCGATCAACGCTTTTACCCGGCCGGCGGCCACGGCGTCAGCGATGTCGCGCAATCTTGCTCCGGGATAGGGCGTCACGCCCAGGGCTCGCGCGCCATTCGTGTTCGGATTGCGGTCGGCGCTTAAAAGAATGTCGTCGTCCGGACCTGTCCGCGGAACGATGTCGATCAAATCGACTCCGAGGATTTTCGCCAGCTGAGACGTCAGCCAGAGTTCTTCGTTCGTCATTCGGCCGGAAGCGAGGATCGCGATCTCCCAACCGGAAAACTGTTTCAACTGAACCGCGGTCTGGCTGATGGCGACGTTCCACTCCGCCGCGATGAGTTTATCGCCCGAGAGAATCTCCGGCTGAAGCAGGCGTTTATCTGATTGAAGGTATCCAAAGTTCAGGCGCCCGTAATCGCACATCCAGCTGGAATTAACGGCATTATTTTCGCGGGGGGTCTGGCGATAAATCACGTCCTGGCGCGCCCCGATGATGGTGTTGCAGCCGGTGGCGCAACTCGTGCAGAAACTTTTCGTCTCCTTCAAAAACCAGACGCGCATCTGGAAGCGGAAATCTGACGAGGTCAACGCGCCAACCGGACAGATATCAACCGTGTTGAGCGAATAGTTGTTCTCCAGCCGTTTTCCGGGATGAGCGGTCAGAACGCTGTGACTGCCGCGATCGACGAAACCCAGGACGTCGTCATGCGCGATTTCCTGGCAAAAGCGGATGCAGCGCGAGCAAAGAATGCAACGCTCGTCGTCGAGGGTGACGCGGGGACCGAGCTCGATGTTCTTCGGTTTCTTAACCTTGTTTTCAAGGAAGCGCGATTCGGCCGTGCCGTACTCGACGCTGAATTCCTGGAGCCGACATTCCCCTGCTTGATCGCAGATCGGACAATCGAGCGGGTGATTGATGAGCAGAAATTCCATGACGCCTTTGCGGCATTCCTGGGCCAGCGGCGAGTCGGTCCGAACGCCCATGCCTTCGCTCACATCCTGCGCGCAGGAAATTTGCGGGCGCGGCATCCAATTGATGATCGGCTTGCCATCAGCGCCCAGCTCCGGTTTGCGATCCGGGCCCATTTTCGGCAGGCCCATTTCGATCAGGCACATGCGGCAATTGCCCGGCGAGCTGAGTTTCTTGTGGTAGCAATAGCGCGGGACGTAGCTGCCGGCCTGTTCGCAGGCCTCGATCAGGCGCGTCCCCTTGGGAAATTGATGCCAGACGCCATTGATCTGGACGTTCACCGACGGCGCTGATGTGGCTGGGTCCGCCATTAAAATTTCGTAATCGGATTAAGAGGACGTTTCATTTCAGATCGTGCCTGCCTTGGCCGTCTCTTCCCAACCCGGATTACGTGGCAGCGGAGACGTGGTGATTTTGTCGTGATCGATCAATTCGCCCGGAGTGTATTCCGGCGGCATGGCGGGTGGAACTGGCTTCTGGCTGCGCTGGTTGAATTCGTCTCTAAATTTTTCCACGAAGCTTTGGGTCGGCCAGGCACAGGCTTCGCCGAAAGCGCAGATGGTGCGCCCGGCAATGTTGTCAGCGACGGTTTTCAAGGTGTCGGGATCCTGCACTACGCCTCCGCCCAGTAACATTCGATCGGTGATCTTCTTCATCCAAAGCGAACCTTCGCGGCAGGGTGTGCATTGGCCGCAACTTTCGTGCGCGTAAAATTCGTTGATGTTGTTGAGGGTCCAGACCATGTCGCGTGAATCGTCGAGGACGATGACGCCGCCGGAGCCAGCCATCGAGCCGGCGGCGGCGAGCGAATCGAAATCCATCGGGATCTCGAAAAGCGACACGTCTTGTTCCGCCATCGAGCCGTCGGGTTGTTTGAGTTTTAGCTTAAATCTTTCGTCGGCGCGCAGAACTTTGGCGGAGCTGCCACCGGGAATGACCGCCTTAACGCTCCGGCCGTAGCGCGGACCGCCCGCCATGTCGTAGATGAGCTGGCCCATCGTCACGGCGCCCACTTCGATCTCGAAATATCCGGGCCGCTGCACATCGCCGCTGACGCACACGATGCGGGTCCCGGTATTATTTGGGCGGCCGAGCCGGGCGTAATTAGCGCCGCCCATCTCGATGATGTGCTTCACGTGACAAATCGTTTCGACGTTGTTCACGATCGTAGGACACATGTAGAGACCGAGCACTGCGGGAAAATAAGGCGGCTTGATCCGGGGATAAGCGCGTTTCCCTTCGAGCGATTCGATTAAGCCGGTTTCTTCCCCGCAGATGTAAGCACCGGCGCCGCGATGGATGTGGACCTCCACGTCGAAACCGGTGCCGAGCATGTTTTGTCCGAGGAAATTATTCTCCCGCGCTTCTTCGATTGCGCGTTCCAGGATCTGCGCGCCCCGGGGAAATTCCCCTCGAATGTAGATGTAGGCAGTCTTCGCGTTGAGAGCGAAACAGGAGATGAGCATGCCCTCGATAAGCTGATGCGGGTCTTCATGAATGATGTAGCGATCCTTGAACGTGCCCGGCTCGGATTCGTCAGCGTTGCAGATGAGATAAACGGGTTTCTTTTCATCGGGCTTGATGAAGCTCCACTTCACACCGCAGGGGAATCCGGCCCCGCCGCGCCCGCGTAAGCCGGACGTTTTCACTTCGTTGACGATTTCGGCGCGTGACATCTTGATCGCGGCTTTCAACTGCTGGTAACCGCCGTTGCGCAGGTAGCAGTCGATGTCGGGCGTCCAATCCGCGCGTCCAATATTTTTGAAAATGAGACGGCGCTCGAGCGGGTGGGGGAAGGAATTTCGATCTTCGGTTTTGGATTTTGAATTGAGGAGATCAGCTGCCGACTGCGCTTGAACATTTTCGATCAATTCATCCTGCACCATGCAGACGGGCGCCGTACCGCAGCTGGCGAGACATTCGACAAACTCGATGCTGAATTTTCCATCCTTGCTGACGGAGATCGGAGTGTGCATCCCGTTTTCGTCACGATGCCGGACAATCCCGGCGGCGGCGCAGGCTTTCTCCATCACCTCATAACTGCCCATCATGGCGCAGCTCAAAGTGCGGCAAACGCGAATGTGTTTCCGGCCCGCCGGCGCCTGGCGGAACATTGGATAGAAGGTGACGAGCTCCAGAATGTTGATCGGTTGCAGCTCAAGCTTCGCCGCGATCCAGCGCACGCCCTCGTCGCTAATGAATTCGAATTCCTCCTGCCACAGATGCAACAGCGGCATCGCGGCGCTGCGTTTTCGGTCAGCCGGGTAGCGCCGGATCGCTTCATCCATTTTCCGCTCCAGTTCGGCGGAGATGCGCGTGTTCGTCGGGTCCACAAAGACGACGCGCTATTCGGACAACGTGCTGACCTTCGACTGCACCTTGTCGTCTTTGAAAACGATCGTGACCGATTCCTTGCCCTGATCGTAGACGTAGGTCGTTTTCTTCAACACGACGAAATCCTTGCTGTCGATCGTGGTGGGCGGCCCGAGGATTGATTCCACCTGCTTCTTCGCCATTCCTTCCACCACTTCGTCGACGTTCGCCTTCGTGAGCCGTTTCGCGGAATTGCATCCCGTGAGGGCGAATGCGAACGCCGTCACAATGGCGACGAGGCGCAACAACCGGGCGGTAGTTTTCAGCGGCCGGCTCATCGTCAGCTACGGCTCCCGGCCGAGATTCGAGTCTTTGCCGTCGACCTCGTCATTCTTGAAAGTGATCATGGCGAATTTCTTACCGTCCTCGTACTTATAAGTGGTCTTCTTAAAGATGAGCATGTCCTTTGTCTCCATCGAGGTCGGCGGGCCCAGGATCTTTTCCACCTGCGCCTTGCTCATGCCGAGGGTGACCTGGTCGTAATTCGCTGGAGTGAGGCGCGAGCCGGAAAGGACATTGCGATCGCAGCTGATGAAGGACAGGAGAATTAGCGCGGCAACAAAGAGCCCAAACGATCGCGAAGTGAGTTGTTTCATAAGGCGCTTTTCATCTGTCGCATTCGCCCATGACGAAGTCCAGACTGCCGAGGACGGCGACGACGTCACTGAGCGAACAGCCGGGCAAGAGTTCGGGCAATATGCTCAGGTTCACAAATGACGGCGCACGAATTTTGAGCCGATGCGGCACCCCGCCGCCCTTGCTGTTGATGTAGAATCCCAGCTCGCCCTTTGGGTTTTCGGCCGCGAAGTAGATTTCTCCCGGCGGCGCGTCGAGTCCTTCCGTGACCACGATGAAGTGGTGAATCAATTCCTCCATTTTTGTCATTACGTGCGACTTGGGTGGCGGCATATTCTTCCAGTCGACCACGTTAATCGGACCGCTCGGCAGATCCTCGATCACCTGCCGCAATATTCGCACGCTTTGCCGCATCTCTTCGATGCGGACGAGATAACGATCGTAGCAATCGCCAGCGGTGCCCGCGACGACCTCGAAGTCATATTTCTCGTAGTCGAGATAAGGATGTTTGCGGCGAAGATCGTGCTCAACCCCGCTGGCGCGCAGGTTCGGTCCGGAAAGGGCGTAAGCGATCGCGCGATCCCGGGGGATCACGCCGATGTCACGGGTTCGATCCACGAAGATGCGATTCCGGGTGAGCAGCTTGTCGATTTCATCGAGTTGCGGAATGAAACCGTCGAGGAACTGTTCGAGCTGCGGAATGAAACGTTCCGGCAGATCGCGGATCTGACCGCCCACGCGAGTATAGGACGTGGTGAATCGCGCGCCGGTGAGCAGCTCGAAAAGATCATAGAGTTTTTCGCGCTCGGTGAAGGTATAGAGAAACACGGTCATCGCCCCGAGATCGAGCGCCATCGCACCGAGCCCGAGGAGGTGCGCGGAGATGCGCGCCGTCTCGCAGCAAATGACTCGAATAGCTTTGCCGCGTGGCGGCAATTCCCAGCCCATCAACTTCTCCACGGCGAGCGCGTAAGCGACGTTATTGGCCAGCGGCGCCAGATAATCGAGCCGGTCCGTATAAGGCACGAACTGGTTATATTGCATGTTCTCGGCAATTTTTTCATCGCCCCGATGCAAGTAACCGACGTCCGGAGTTGCCTTCGTGATCGTCTCGCCATCGAGTTCAAGCACGAGCCGCAAAACACCGTGAGTGGCCGGATGAGATGGTCCCATGTTGAGGATCATTTTTTCGCCGATGTCGCCCAGGTTTTCTCGCATCCGCGCGTCCGCCGCCATCACGCGCGTGACGGGATCGGGGGATTCAATTTCGCGCGTGGTAAAAGCCATGTGGCAACCTTGCAACTATGCTGGCAAGAGCCGCGTGTGGCGCAAGTGCAAAGTCGCAGACGCGCTTCGAAATGACGTTCGATCCGAAGAAGGACCGGAATAGCCGCCGCCTGAACCGCTTCCTTTGGCCGGCGCGAAAAAACCAACCCTGCCGGCGGAACTGCGGTTCCGCCGGGGCGAACCTAACTCAACGAACTAATTTATCCTCTGAGCTGAGCCCAGTACGGCTTAGAGCCCGGAAGGATCTGCTTCGGAGGATTTGGATTCCGGAAGTTGACCAACTCGACTCGCCCTTGGGTGAGATCGGAGGGCAAGACCGAGTCCGGGCTGAGGCGCCAACTAGCCGCCGCATCACGGGCCAACTCATCCAAAGCGGGATGTCCGCTACTTCTGAGCACTCGGGTGTCTGTCACCCGGCCACTCCTATCTAGAGTCAAGGAGAGGACTACCGAGCCCTGCAAGCCTTGAAAATAGACACCGACTGGCAATCTGGGAATCTCCTTCGCCAGCCACTTCGCACTCGCCGTGGACAACGGCGACGCAACTAACAGTGCAATTACAGTTCCGCAGAGCGCGGAACGGAGTGCACATCTGCGCACGTTTGTATGCATGAGCAAATTATCTGGATTTCCCCAGCGAAATGCAAGCTTATTCCGGTGCATTCCTGCTCGCGTCTGGGAGGCGATGCAGTTAGTTAATTTTCGATGGCAAAGAAAATCGCGTTACTGTTCGCCGGCCAGGGCGCGCAAAGCGTCGGAATGGGACGCGACCTGGCGGGGCAGCATCCGGCGGCGGGAAATCTGTTTCCGCAAGCCGACGAAATTCTCGGGCGCTCTTTGAGCGAGACCGCTTGGAACGGCCCGATCGAGGAACTGACCAGGACATCGAACTGCCAGCCCGCGCTCTACGTGCATGGGCTCGCTTGTCTGGCTGCGTTGCGAGAAGTAGCGGGCGAGTTTTCCATCGAAGCGGCCGCCGGGCTGTCGTTAGGCGAGTGGACCGCGCACGCTGCTGGTGGAACATTTGATTTCGCTACCGGCTTGAAACTGGTGGAGACACGCGGCCGTCTGATGGACGCGGCGTGCGATGCGACGGCTGGCGCGATGGCGGCGATGATTGGCGCGGATGAAACGGCCGTCCGCGCATTGGCGGCCGACACCGACGTGGATGTTGCGAACATCAACGCCCCCGGCCAAATCGTCATCTCCGGCGAGAGCGCGAAGGTAGAGCTCGCCGTCAGTTTGGCGAAAGAACATGGCATTCGACGGGCGACGCTCCTCAACGTGGCCGGCGCGTATCATTCCCGGCTCATGAATAGTGCCTACGAGCAGCTCGGTCAGCCGTTGCTCGATGCAACCCTCCAGCTCCCGCGTTTCACGGTCTTGAGCAATGTGACCGGTGAGCCGGCCTGCACCCTGCCCGAAATCCGGAGCGCGTTGCGGGAACAGGTCACAAGCACGGTGCGTTGGGCCGATTGCATGGAGAATCTGCTCGCGCGCGGTTGCGATTTGTTCCTTGAGCTCGGACCGGGCGAAGTTTTGGCCGGTTTGCTGCGCAGAACGCGCAAGGACGTGGATGTGATGAGTGTGAGCGATTCCGCATCAGTGCACGCGTGCGCGGAAAAACTTCGCAAAAGGTAAAGGCGCTCGCCACGGCGAGAGCCTAACTAATTGGAACAGGTGCTTGGCACAAGCACCTCTACATTCGCTTGCCGTGCCTGTGCGCCGCTCTAGTTTCACGGCATGACATTACAAGAGCGCATCGATTCCGATCTGAAGGACGCGATGCGCGCCAAAGACGCCGCCAGGCTTGGCGTGTTGCGCATGCTGAAATCGGCCCTCAAGTACTCCGCGATCGAAAAAGGCGGTGCGGACTCGCAGCTGGATGACGCCGAGGCCGCGCAGGTTATTCGGAAGCAGGTGAAGCAACGGCAAGACTCGATCGAAAGCTTCGAAAAAGGCGGCCGCCCGGAGCTGGCGGCGAAGGAGAAAGATGAACTGTCGCTTCTCCAGGCGTACTTGCCTCAGGGCCTGAGTGCTGATGAGCTGGCGAAGATTGTCCGTGAAACGATCAGCGAGCTCGGGGCGACTTCGAAGGCACAAATGGGCGCGGTGATGAAGGCGTTGCAAGGCAAGGTAGCCGGTCGCGCCGATGGCAAGACGCTGAGTCAGGAAGTCCAGCGACAACTCGGATGAGGGAAACGTCGAACTCCGAAAGCTTTCGCGAGCAGGCTGTCCAACGCCCAACGTCCAACGTCCAACGCCCGAGTCTCCATGAGCGTCGGACGGTCTTGCGATGCTGACTGCGATTATCGTCGCCGCTGGCAGCAGTCAGCGCATGGGGTTCGACAAGCTGTTCGCGCTGCTCGAGGACAAACCGGTCGTTGCTCACACGTTGGATGCTTTCGAGCGGGCGGATTGCGTCGATGAAATCATTCTGGTCGGCCGCGATGATCGACTGGCCGAACTGCGGGAGCTCGTCACGTGCGCCGAATGGAAAAAAATGCGCCACGTTGTTGCTGGGGGCGTCCATCGACAGGATTCCGTCCGGGCTGGACTGAACTTGCTCGCTTCCGATGCGCGCTACGTCGCGGTACATGATGCCGCGCGTCCGCTCATTAGCTCAGAGCAAATCGGGCGCGTGTTTGCCGGCTGCCGAATTCACGGCGCGGCGGCGCTGGCAGAACCAATCACGGACACGGTCAAACGCGCGGACGAAAACTATTTTGTCTGCGGCGGGGTGGATCGCGCAGGGCTTTATGCCATGCAAACTCCACAGATCTTTTCCCGGGAGCTCCTGGTCGAAGCTTACGATGCCGTGGCGGCAAAGAAGCTTTCGATCACGGACGAAGTTTCGGCGGTCGAGCAGTTGGGCCGGAAGGTGCTTCTCGTGCCGAACGACGAATTCAACCTCAAGATAACTTACCCGCGCGACTTATTGCTGGCGCAGTCGTTCCTTAATCGGCGGTCTTCGTCGTAGTAGCCTGCTCCCACAATCCGCGAACGAGTTCAACCACCGGCACGACATCCCTCACGGCGAACGCGCGGCCTTTTTTTAGGCGGCCCGCATTCGGGAGTCCTGCGACCTGGAGCAGTTGGCCATTTTTCCAAATCCAGGCATCAGAATTGTAAGGCCCGACACGGCGCGGATCCGACCAGGTGTGAATGGAAAGCAACTGCGATGTGACGGCGGCGGCGATGTGCATCGGTCCGCTATCCACGCTGATGGTAAAGCGCGCCGTGCGAATGAGCCAGATGAGCTGAAGAAGCGTCGTTTGATTCGCCAGATTCACGCAGTTATCCGGAACGGTGATTTTTCGCGACGTTTTCCCGACGACGACCACGCGGATTGGATCGAACGCGCGGCAAAACTCTTCGATCACCGAATTGCTCAATGACTTCCGGGCTCCGCGCGCAAATGGATGCAGGAGAACGAACGGCGGATAGGTGTCGAAGCGAGGCAAGGCGTCGCCCGTTGGCAAGGGAAAACGGAGCGGCTCGGGAATCGCGACACCAAAAGCCTCGGCCAACTTCAAATAGCGGTCGACGGCGTGGGCCCGGCGATCAACCTTCGCGACCCGATGATAAAGGAGGCGCGAACCCTCGCGGCCGTCGCTCATGCCCCAAAACTCTTTCGGGCGGCTAACGCGACCGATTAGTGCACTGCGAAGCAGCCCCTGAAAATCGAAAGCGACATCCGGGCGCAGTGTCTTCGTTTTCTTCAACCAGGGCAACAAGCTGCCTGGCGCGCTCAGACCGCGAAATTCGCCACGCGGAAAAATGTGGACGTGATCGACATCAGGATTTCCGCGCAGAAGCGTCGTCCATTCCGGATTAACGACCCAGGTAACCTCTGCCTGGGGGTTGGCATCGCGAATCGCCGCGACCGCTGGCAACGTGTGCACGACGTCGCCGAGCGAGCTCGGTTTGATGATCAGGATGGAACGGATTTCAGATTTCAAGATGGAGAGGCGCTTGTAACAAGCGCCTAGTCAGGAAGGTAGCGCTTGGCACAACGTCTCTACATTCAAATCTGCCATCTGAAATCTCTCTTACCGCCCCAGCTCCAGGCGATCGGCGAGCAAATGCGGCAATCCTGCCTCGATGATTTTCTTTTGCGCCGTCGCCAGATCGTATTTCACGCGCCGTTGTTCGACCACATTGTTCTCGATGTGATAAATGCAATAAGCGGCGCGCCAATCGCCATCGCGCGGCTGCCCGACACTGCCGACGTTAATGAAATATTTTTTCGTTTCCTCGATGGTGAGCTGATCGACCTTTATTTTTTTCACGGTGTCATCGCGGACGAAAGCTCCTGCGACGTGAGTGTGTCCAAAGAAACAAACCGTCGTCTCCTGATAGGCGAAACTGGCGACGGCATCGAGACTGTTAAAGACGTAACCCCATTGGTGCGGCAGATCGAGTGTCGCGTGGACGATCGTGAAATCGCCCACCTGCTGCGTCAAACGCAGCGCGCGGAGCCATTCCTTGTCTTCGTTCGCCAGGTGCTCGCGCGTCCAGTTGATCGCTGTTTCCGCCAGCGCGTTGAAACCGCGCGATGACTCCGCCAGCGTGGCCTGTTCATCGTGATTCCCCTTCACCACCGGACACTCCATCTTTTGCACGATCTTGACGCATTCGCGCGGGTTGGCGTTATAGCCAACGACGTCGCCCAGGCAGACGAAATGCGTGCATTCCCGGTCCCGCGCGTCGGCCAGGACGGCTTCCGTTGCCTCGAGATTGGCGTGAAGATCGCTAATAATCGCGAAGCGCATGGTGACGTTGGTGATTAGGGCGCTGAATCCGGAATCCTCTGATCGAGTGGGATTTCCAATTTGATTTCCAAGTCTTTCAAGCGGCGAATCAGGGTTGAAAGCCGTTCGCTTTCGCCCGCGGCGTAGAGAGCATGCAAGCGGTCGTATGCCTCAGTTTCGCGACCCTCACAATATGAAAGTTCGTACGCGGCAAAGCGTTTCGCGTAACTCGGCGCACCAGGCAGTGCCGCGCTCTTTGCAAAAAACTCAGCTGCATGTTCGTGGTCGTTGTACTTGTCACGATAGAGGCGAGCCAGCGCTTCGTAGAGCTGGGGCCGGTCCGGGTTGTTCTTGATTCCGCGCTCCAGGAAGTCTTTTCCGAGTTGGAAATATTCGCGTTGAGCCTTGATCCGCAAGGCGAGCCGGGGTTGCGTCGAATCGCGCAGGGCGGCGGCACTGGCATTCCACGCCATGTGCCACGCCGCAGTGTCCCAGAACAGAATCGAGCGTGGTTGGAGCGTCGTGACCTGCCGGAAAAGAAGCAGAACGCGTTCCCATTCCGTTCGCTCCCAAGCCACGTGCGCTTGAACAAACAGGACATCGGCGACCAGGGCGCGAAAACCGCTCAGCGCCGCGATAAATCCAAGCTGGCCAATTTGCTCGCGCAGCCCCGGATCGAAATCAACCGCGCGGAAATGCAGGCTTCGATGGGCCGCGGAAATGGCATGCTCTGCCGGCAATTTTGCGGCGCCGAATAAAGCAACGCTCAGAAGGACAACGAGAATCCGCATCATAATTCTTTACGATAAAAGACTGTCCAGGCGAGCAGTAGATAAAAGCCCGTGTAGAAGAAACCGAGGGTAGCCGTTCTGGTGAAAAGTGCCAGCGGGATGGCGGTCCCGGCCACGATATCATCGACGAGGTTGAAAAGTTGCAGGTCGGGGAACAGCAGAATCACGAACGCGAGAAACAACTTGGTGAGCCATCCGGCGCTGTTTGTTTGCAGCCAATATTCGCGCGCGACCGCTTGCAGGTGGCCGATGAAATAGACGAACACCATCACGACAGTGGTGAAAATGCTGGTCGTGGCGAAAGTCGAGACAAAGAGAGTGAGCGCCGCGAGCAAACAGGCCTTCACATAAATGATCCCGAGGCCGGCCCACAAATTCACATTGAATGCCGATGCCCGAACAGCGCCCAAAGCCTCCGCCATTTGTTCCGGCGGCGAACCCTGTATTTGCCGCACCGTTTCGCTTAGAACGGTCTGCTCGAGGAGCTTCAGCACGATAAAGAAAAGCGCGCTCATGATGATCATGCTGATCGCGAGAAGCAGGAGCACGCCCGCCAGCTTCCCGAGAAGATATTCAAGGCGCGAGACTGGCTTCGCCAGAATCGTGTAAATGGTGCGATCCTCCAGATCCTGTGGAATCAAGCGGGCGGTCGCCACGACCGCGAGAAGCGATGTGAAAATACTCATCGAGCCGAGGGCGATATCCTTCAGAACTTGAAATTCCTCCTGGAAGGTCAACTGCGCCATGAAGAGCGAGCTTCCGATCAAGAGCAGTGCGAAGAGAAGCAGGACGTAGAAAATCTTCAGCCGACTCAGCTCGGTGAACGTGTTCGCGGTGATCGCCGCGATTCGTCCAAAGGAAAAGGCGTGATGGCCGGATCTATTCATCAGCGTTTCGGCCGCCGGCGCCTTGCGACGGTTGGGTCGCATCGAGAAAAAGACGCTCGAGCGAGGTGCGCGATCGGCCTTGTTCGATCAATCGCGCGCCGGACTTTGCGGCCAGGGTTGCAATTTCGTCGAGCAATCCAGGGGAAGCATTTTCGAGCACGACGTCGGTTTGATTTTCAATCGCGAGCAGGTCGTGCAGTGCGCCTTCGCGGACGAGGATTCCGTTCGCGAGAATGCCCACCCGATCGCAAATCTCCTGCACTTGTCCGAGCAGATGTGACGAAAGGAGAATGGTGACGCCGCGTCGTTTGAGATCGAGAATGAGATCGCGGATTTCCCGCGCTCCAACCGGATCGACTCCGGCGGTCGGTTCGTCCAGGACGAGGAGCTTCGGCTCCTGGACGAGCGCTTGAGCGAGGCCGATTCGTTGCAGCATTCCCTTGGAGTAAGCACCCAGCCGGCGATCGCGCGCATTCGTTAGGCCAACCAGCACGAGCAGTTCCTCGACGCGACTCCGCAACTTCGCGCCGCGCAATCCGCAAAGTTTTCCATAGAAACGGAGCGTCTCGGCTCCGGTGAGATATTTGTAGAAATAGGGACTCTCCGGCAGGAAGCCAACCGCTTCGCGGCTGTCGACCAGATTGCTGTCCCGCCCGAAAATCTCGGTCTTGCCCCGGGTGGGTGAAACGAGGCCGAGCAGGATCTTGAGCGTCGTGCTCTTGCCGGACCCATTGGGGCCGAGCAGCCCATAGATTTGGCCGGCGGCGACTTCCAGGTTCAGGTCGCGCACGGCCACGACCGATCGCCGTTGAAACGGAACCGGAAAAACCTTGGTAACGCCGATGACAGCGACAGCGGGCTCAGTCATGCCGAATCTCGAAGCCGCGGAAAGTCGGTGGATTGGCCAGCGACGCTTCGGAGTGCTTTTTGATGTGCGCGCGTAACTCGCTTTGTCCGATGGCCTCCACGAAGGCGCGCACTTCGTCTTCTTCGCCCGTGGCCAGAAGCTCGACGCGGCCGTCGCGCAGATTCCGCACGGAACCGGTGACATCGAACCCCTTTGCTATTTGCCTGACGGAATAGCGAAAACCAACGCCTTGGACGTTTCCTTCATAGAAGACCTGAATCGAGGCGATCACGCTCCAAAAAATTGATCCGGCATTCCGCGGGCGGCAACCGTTCTCGGTCTTATGGTTACGGTTCGGGGGCTGGCGCGGGCAGGTCAGCATCCGGCAACTGTTCCGGCGGAGGGACGAGGCGAGGATCGTTTGAGTTGAGGTTGAATTGCTGGCCGGCCGAAGGGTCGGTCTGCACGGCCATGGGGTCGGCTGGCGGCGTCGTGACGGCAGCGAGCAGCGTGGAAGATGCCGGCCTGATTTCTTCGCTGGCGACATAACCCTGCACCCCCGTCGCCACGACTTGGATCTTGCTGTAGCCAAAAGAAGGCCGGATGAGTTTGACCACCGTGTCCTTGGGCAACTTCAGGTCGGGCTCGCGGCCCTGTCGTGGGCCGTGACGGAAAAAGGCCGCGGAATCGACCGTCACCGCGAAAAGTCTGCTGGCGCTGGTGGTCCTCTGTGCGGGCTTATCGGCGCTCTTGCACCCGGCGAACAAAAACGGGAGAAGGGCTAACGCCACAACCGCTCGTCGATAGTACGGCATCCCTTTTACCAAGCACGCTCCACGCCATCTCACTTATAGGAATAGACGAGACAGAACGCGGTGGGTTCGCCCTCGACCAAACCGAGCGAGACAAAATATTGTCCGCTGTTCGTGGGGGAAAATCCGGCGGATGCTTTGTCGCCCGAGTTATACGTTTCGGTCACGACGGGCTTTCCATTTTCGTCGTACACCTCCACGGAGATCTTCTTGGCCTTCGCATTTGCGGCCGCCGAAAACCAGTACTGATTTCCGGCGAAAAGGTTGACTGCAACGAGCGCGTGTTCCTGCGGCTTGATCGTGCCGGTCCAATGACCATCGCGCAGTTTGAAGCCATCGTTGGAGAAGGCCCCGGTGAGATCGAGCACCAGCTTGTGCGCTTCTACTTCTTCATCCGTTTCAGCACGAAGCGGCGCGCCCAGGGCTAAGATCGCCAACCCGAACAAAAGCGTAACGCGGCTCTTCATTTCGCCTCCGTCTTATTCTGAATCTCACCCATTAGTTTGCTCACGGCCTGATTGACTTTGCGCACTTCCTCGAGCGTGGGCGCTTTGCTCGGTGGAAAGGTCACGATCTTCTCGAGCGCGGTAAGTTGATCGCTCACGGCTTTGACCAATGGCTCGTTGCGCAATTCCGCCCCGATCTCATTCATCTTGGCATGGATGAAGTTAACCACGGCCGGCTGGCGCAAGACCTTCGCACTTCGTTCATCGTAATTCTTCATGATGGATGCGCTCACGGCCTGCGTGCCGCGAATCCAGCCCCCGAGGCTGACCAGGATCACCAAATCCTGGTCGCTGTGCGATTGCATCGACGTTTTCACTTCGTTTTGCGTCGCCTCGAGTTCTTCCTGTAGTGCGTCCCATTCGCTGTTCTCCGCGAACTCGTTGATGCTGTTGCCGCGGCTGAGGACGTTCTCACTCACCCCGAGCGCCTTGGCCAGTTTGATGATGTCCGTGCCGATGTTCTTCACCTGCTGGCTGTCTTGCGCTTCGACCGCGATGAAACCATCTGCAATCAAACCGCCCAAATTGAGCGCGATCTGTCCTCGGTTCCGATAGGTCATCGGAATCGGTGTGCGATACTGGCCGGCCCAATCAGGTTTTCCCGGCTTTTCGAACGCCGCAAAAAGTTCGCCCGGAGTTGGGATCGTCAGCGCATCGGTCCTGATCGCCTTGGCCAATTGCTCTGGCG